>DATHCI010000102.1:0-8552 GCA_035319645.1 Methylocystis sp.
TCGATCCCTGGACCGGAGAGGAGCTCGGCCGGCGCCGGCCCGGCGATCTCTCGGAGGGCCTCGTCAATCTCATGCCTTTCATCTGGGGGCTGCACATCACGCTCGAGCTCGGCGGATGGGGCGTGTGGATTCTCGGCATTGTCGCGCTGGTCTGGACCATCGACTGCTTCGTCGGCTTCTATCTCACGCTGCCCGTCTCGAGCAGCGCCTTCTGGCGGCGCTGGAAGCCCGCCTGGCTCGTCAAATGGAAGGCCGGCGCGTATCGCTTCAACTTTGATCTCCATCGCGCCGGGGGACTCTGGCTCTGGCCGATGCTTCTGATCTTTGCCTGGTCGAGCGTGATGCTCAATTTGTATCAGGTCTATGATTGGGCGACCGGCGCGGTATTCGACTATATGCCGCTTTCCGGGCACCCCGAGAGGATGAGGCCACATCCCCCACGCCTGGACTTTCGGGCGGCGGTCGCGACGGGCGAGCGGCTCATGGCCGAACAGGCCGCCAAACATGGCTTTAAGGTCGAGCGGCCGATCGAGTTCTACCGTATGGGCGACGTCTATACCTACCTCGTGAAGAGCAGCCGCGACATCAGGGACAAGCTCGGCCTCACCACCCTCACCTTCGATGCGGTCACCGGCGAACTGATCTCGCTCGACTTTCCGACAGGCCAGCATAGCGGCAACACCGTCACCAACTGGCTTCGCGCCCTGCACATGGCCGACGTCTTCGGCCTGCCTTACCGAATCTTCGTCTGCGCGCTCGGCCTGGTGATCACGATGCTGTCGATCACCGGCGCCTACATCTGGTGGAAGAAGAGAAAGGCGCGGCGTCATCTCCAGTCTCGACCGAGCGCCGTTCGCGACGCCGAGACGCAAGTTGCGCCCCCGTGACCGGCTTGCGCCTCAGTCTCTCGCGAGCCATCGCTTTGAGTCTCTCCTGCGCCCTCGCCTCTTGCGCTGTAGGGCCCGATTTCATCGCGCCGGCGCCGCCCGACGTCGAGCGTTTCACGGCGGGGCCAACCGCGTCTCCTGGCGGCGGCCAGCGCTTTCGCGAGGGCGCAGAAATTCCGGCGCGCTGGTGGGAGGCGTTCGGCTCGCAGCGCCTCGACGATCTCGTCGACGAAGCCTTGGCGCGCAGCCCGACGCTCGAGGCGGCGGACGCGGCGATCCGCGCCACCCAGTTCAACGCCTTCGCGGGCTCCGGCGCCTTCTTCCCGCAGGTGAGCCTCGGCTCGAACTCAAGCTACAATCTGAGCTCCGGCGACGCCACCAATTCCACGGTCCTGCAGACGCCCTTCTCGTTCTTCACCAAGCAGGTGCAGATCAGCTACACGCTCGACATCTGGGGCGCCGCCGCGCGCAACGTCGAGTCGCTCGACGCGCTGCGCGATCAGCAAATCTATCTGAAGCAGGCGGCGCATCTGACGCTCGCGGCGAATGTCGTGAAGGCGGCGATCGAGGAGGCGTCGTTGCGCGGCCAGATCGCCGCGACGCGGCGCGTCATCGCGCTGGAAGAGGAACGCCTGGCGCTGCTGCGGCGGCAGCTCGAATACGGCGGCGTCGCCGGAACCGACATTCTCTCGCAGCAAACCGCCCTCGAGCAGGCGCGCCAGACTCTGCCGCCGCTGGAAAGCCGCCTCGCGCAGCAGCGCAACCTGCTGACCGCGCTTGCCGGACGCTATCCTTCCGAAGAGGTGGATGCGACCTTCGCGCTGGCGCAATTCTCACCTC
Organism: Methylocystis sp.; assembly: GCA_035319645.1. GTDB lineage: Bacteria > Pseudomonadota > Alphaproteobacteria > Rhizobiales > Beijerinckiaceae > Methylocystis. The sequence continues at coordinate 1,728 of DATHCI010000102.1, forward strand.
CGCGCGATCTGCCGCTCAGCCTCCCGTCGCGACTCGTCGCGCAACGTCCCGACATCAAGGGGGCCGAAGCCAATCTTCATTCGGCGAGCGCGCTGATCGGCGTCGCCGTCGCGGCGCGTTTGCCGAACATAACGCTCTCCGCCAATGGCTCGACCAGCGCCTTCGCGCTCGCGCAGCTCTTCCAGCCGGGCACCTTCGGCTATGCGCTGGCGGGCAACATTGCGCAAACGGCCTTCGACGGGATGATCCTTTACAACAAGCAGAAGGCCGCGGAGGCCTCCTTCGATCAGGCCAAAGCGCAATATCGCGACACGGTGGTGAGGGCGTTTCAGAACGTCGCCGACGCGCTGCGCGCGCTGCAGTCCGACGCCAGATCCCTGCAATCGACGCGCGGCGCCGAGAGAACCACGAAGAAATATTTGGAGAGCGTGCGCCTGCGGCTCGAGGTCGGCAGCGTCTCGCAGCTCGCCGTCGTCGACGCCCAGCGCGCCTATCTCGCCGCGGCGCTTTCCAGAATCCAAAGTGAAGCCCAGCGCCTGACCGACACGGCAGCCTTGTTCGTCGCGCTCGGCGGAGGATGGTGATGGGCGAGGCCGAAAGAGTCGAGACTAACGGAAGCCGCTCCTGCAACGGAGACAAGAGACATGGCCAGCTGGGGAAGTTTATTTGTGTCTCTGCCGCGTTCGTTGGGAGGCCCGAAAAGGGCTGCGCAGGCGACAGGACTGCTGCTTGCTTTGGCGGCGATCGCGCTCGCCTGGCTTTTCTGGGGGCGTTTCGCGGCGCCCGTGGCGGCCTATGATACGACGCCCCTCGCCCTCGGCGTCGTGGAGCGCAGCATTTCGGCGACGGGGGCGGTCAAGGCGCTGGTGACCGTGGACGTGGGATCGCGTCTCTCGGGCATCCTCACCGATGTCAAAGCCACTTTCAACGACGAGGTCAAAGAGGGACAGCTGCTGGCGGTGATCGACCGCGCGCCCTACGACGCGAAAGTCCTGGCGGCGGCGGCGAGCCTCGCCCAGGCCAAGGCGGCGATCGGCGTGCAGGAGGCGGCGCTCGCGAAAGCTCAAAGCCAATTCTCCCAGAGCGAACGCGACGCCAAGCGGCTCCGCGGCATGGCCCGCGGGCAGGCCGCCTCGCAAATGGCGCTGGAGCAGGCGGAAACGCAGAGCGCCGTGTTGAGAAACGAGGTCGCCATCGCGCAAGCCCAGCTCATTTCCGCCAAGGCGGGCGTGGAGCAGCGCGAAGCCGACCTTCGTGAAGCGAAGATCGATCTCGACAACACGCAAATTCTCTCGCCCATCAACGGCGTGGTGATCGACCGCAAGATCCAGCCGGGGCAGACCGTCGCCGCGGTCTATCAGACGCCGATTTTGTTCCAAATCGCCCGCGATCTCTCGCAAATCACCATCAATGCGCAAGTCGATGAGGCCGACATCGGGGTCGTTCACGCAGGTTGCCTCGCCAATTTCTCTGTCGAAGCCTACCCCGATCAAACTTTTGAGGGCGTGGTCGAGCAGGTTCGGCTGGCCAGCGTCAAGACCGCCGGCGTCGTCACCTACACTGTCGTGGTGACCGCGCAGAACCCGGGCAAGCGCCTGCTTCCCGACATGACGGCCACGGTGCGAATCGTTTGCGACCGGAAGGAGGGCGTGAAAACCGTTCCCAACGAGGCCTTCAGATTTCGGCCGACGATTGGAGATGGGATCGCCGAGGCCGGCGCGCCAAAACAGCTTGGCCCTGAACAAGGCGTCCTGTGGACACTCAGCCGCAACGGCTTGCTGACACGGCGTCCGGTGCGCCTGGGGCTCAAGGGCGACACATCGACCGAGGTGCTCGGCGACGAGATCGCCGTCGGAGACTTGGTGGTGCTGCGCGCCACGGGCGCCAACCCTGCGGAGGCGTACTGATCATGCCGCGCGCCGCGCCCGACAACGCGCCGGCGATCGAGTGCCGGAAGTTGAGCAAGACCTATGAAGGCAGCGTGACGGGCGTCCGGGCGCTGCGGGACGTGAGCTTTCGCGTCATGGCCGGCGAGTTCGTCGCGATCATGGGACCCTCGGGATCAGGAAAATCCACGCTGGTCAATCTCCTCGGCGCGCTCGACACGCCGACCGCCGGCGAGCTGCTGATCGACGGCGAAGCCGTCGCCGGAATGTCCGACGACAGAATGGCGGAGCTGCGCAATAGAAAAATCGGCTTCGTGTTCCAGCAGTTCAATCTTCTGCCGCGGATGAGCGCGCTCGACAACGTCATTCTGCCGTTGAGCTATTTGAGGGGCGCGAGCGTCGATAAGGCGGAGCGCGCCTGCGCTCGGCTCGACGCCGTGGGCCTCGGCGAGCGCATTCATCATAGGCCCAATCAGCTTTCCGGCGGCCAGCAGCAGCGGGTCGCCATCGCGCGGGCGCTGATCAACGATCCGAGCATCCTAATCGCCGACGAGCCGACGGGCGCGCTCGACACGGCGACGTCGCATGAGGTCATGGGCCTCTTCTCCGCGCTGCACGCCAAGGGCTTCACGGTCATCGTGATCACCCATGAGCCGGAGATCGCGGCCTATGCGCAGCGGATCCTGCGTTTTCGCGACGGCGAGCTCATCGCAGACGTGCTCCAGGACCCACGGCGCGCCGTCCCAGCGGGGCCGCAATCATGACGGTTCTCGGCAATTTCAGCGAGGCCGTCGCTTCGCTAAGGCTCAACAAGCTGAGAAGCGCGCTCACGGCGATCGGCGTGATCGTCGGAACCGCCGGCGTCATTATTCTCGGCTCGGCGAGTTCCGGCGCGAGCAGAACGATCGAGCTGCAAATTGCAAAGATGGGCGTGAACAGCCTGTTCGTAACGACCAACGGCGCCGGCAACGCCAGCCGGCGCGGCGCTGTCGTGACGCTGACCGATGGGGACGCGGCGGCAATTTTAGAGCAATCGCCGGGCATCCAGTCCATGTCGCGGGTGATCCAGGGCGACGTCACTCTCGTCGCCGGAAACAAGCGAATGAAAAGTATGTTTCGGGGCGTAGACGTGAGCTTTGCCGACGTTGCCGACTTGAAGACGACGGAGGGCCGATTCTTCGACGAGGAGGAGTTTCTTTCGGGGGCGAAGGTCGTCGTGCTCGGCGCCGCCGTGGCGGCCAAATTATTCGGCGCCGCTTCCCCGCTCGGCCGCACGCTCCGAATAGGAGGCCTCTCCGTGCGCGTCATCGGCGTGCGCACCAGACTGGGCTCGATCTTCGGCTACGATCAGGATAATTTTGTCTATGTTCCCCTCACGATGGCGCGATCGCGCTTGCCGCAACCAGGCGCGGCGAGCCCCAGACAAATCAATTACATTTATCTGAGAGCGCGATCCGGAGCGGATCGGATCACCGCGACGCAGGCCGTTCTCGCGCTGTTGCGCGAGCGCAAGCACGTGCGCGACGACGCCAAGAATCCGTTTGACGTATTCGACACGACCCAGGCGGTCGAGGCGTCGAATGAGACGCATGCGACGCTGAGCTCCCTCCTCGTGGCGACGACGGTGATCTCGCTCATCGCCGGCGGGGCGGGGATCATGAACATCATGCTGGTGTCGGTCACCGAGCGAACCCGCGAGATCGGCTTGCGCAGAGCGATCGGTGCGCGAAGGCGCGACATTCTCGCGCAATTTTTGACCGAAGCCATTCTTCTCTGTTCTGCGGCGGGGATCGCCGGCGCCGCACTCGGCGTCGTCGGGGCCTACGTGGTCGCAACCACCTCCGGCTGGCCGTTGATCATTGCGCCGCCCGCCATGGCTATGGCTCTCGGAGCCGCTGCCGGGACCGGAATCGTCTTCGGCTATTTGCCGGCGCGTCGCGCCGCGGCTCTCAACCCGACCGAGGCTTTGCGGTGTGAATAGAGGGCAACGAATTGAGTGAAAGTCTTCTTCGGGAAAGGCGCGTTGGAGCGGGAAGGAAGAGATCGCAATGACATGGATCGACTTGCTCGAGGACGCCATGGCCATGCTGCGCCTCAATCCGTTGCGCACGGCGCTCACGGCGAGCGGGATCATCGCCGGCGCCGCCAGCGTCATCGTCCTGGGTGCCGCCAATGGCGGCGCGGGCAAGGTGATCGAGCACCAAATCGAGGTTTCCGGATACAATGTCGTCAACGTCTATGGCGAGGTTCAGGACCCAATTGAAAGGCGCGGCCCGGTCGTAGTTTTGACCGATGAGGATGCGACGGCCTTGTCCGAGCGCGTGCCGGGCGTCGCCGCCATGTCGAGGGAAATTTGGAGCAACGCTACGGCAATTGCGGGCAACGCCAGCTGGGTGACGCAATATTGGGGTGTCGACGCCGACTACCCCAATCTCTACGGCACGAAAATGTCGGAGGGCCGATTCTTCGACGCGGAGGAGGTTCATTCGGGCGCGCAAGTCGCCGTTCTCGGCGCAACGGCGGCAAGGGAGTTGTTTGGAAACCAATCGCCGCTCGGCCGGCGCCTGCGGCTGGGCGGAGTTCCCGTGCAAGTGATCGGCGTCAGAGCAAAACTCGGTTTTGTCGGCGGCGGCGACAGGGACGACTACATCATCGTTCCCGTCACCATGGCGCGGTCGCGCTTGCCTCAGGGAACCCGAGCGAGCGCCCATCAAGTCATGACGGTCCATTTGAGGTTCAATCCCCGCGTCACCGTCGAGGCCGCCAAGGCGAATATCCTGTCTCTCATCCGCGAGCGTAAGCATGTCCGGGACGGCGAGGAGAATCCTTTCTCCCTCGCGGATTCGAATAGCTATGTCGAGGAGCTGAACTCCACGCGCGCCACCTTGTCCGCGCTCCTCGTCGCGAGCACGGCGATCTCGCTCTTGGTCGGCGGCGTCGGGATCATGAACATCATGCTCGTGTCGGTCACCGAGCGCACGCATGAGATCGGCTTGCGCCGAGCGATCGGCGCGCGAAGGCGCGATATTCTCGCGCAGTTCCTGAGCGAAGCGGTGGTGCTTTGCGTCGTGGCGGGCGCCGCGGGTCTCGCGCTCGGCGTGCTGGGCGGTTTCGTCGTCGCGCGCTTCTCCGATTGGCCCCTCATCATCGCCCCGGGAACGGTGGCGACCGCCGCCATAGTGTCGGTCGGCGTTGGCGTCATCTTCGGCTACCTCCCTGCACATCGGGCTGCAGCCCTCGATCCCATCGACGCGCTGAGGCGCGAATAAATGCGCGGCTTTTGGCTATGGCGGAAAGCGTCCGCAATTCTTGAGTCCAAAACAAGCGACAGGAAAGGCGCATCCAGATGACAAGCAAATTGGCTTTTTCCTTTGTCACAACGCCGACTTCGGCCAGGCGTCGGCCGTCCGGCGCCTCCTCGGCGCGTTCCGGCACGGCGCGACCTCCTCAAAGGCGGAAAAATTCGAGGATGCTTGGATGGCAGCCGAGGCCCATTCCGCGCATCTGGTTCAAAGCTTTCTGCAGGCCGCTTCCATCTTTGCGTAAACGAGCGCCGTAGGAGAATGTCATGGGTAATTACATCGCCCACAGGCTCCGTAAGATTCGTCATCCAGCTTGTGACGATTCCGCGAGCGACGCTAGGCGGATTGAGGCCATTGAGCGCATATTCGCGCGACGGCGCGAGACGGACAGACTTGAAGGGGAGCGCCGCCGGGCCGCGAAGCTGGCGCGCGCCCTCGACCGTCGACTGGAGCGGCGAAGCACAGAGGTTGACGCGAGTGCCGGCCGCCGGCGTACAGCCGCACGGGTAGCCGGAGTCGTCGTTATTTCAGCGACGGCGGGAATGCGCACGCACTCTGTTTCGATGCAGCGCTCGCCTAACGGCGCGCCGAGCCAGCTTTGGGGCGTCGACATCAGATTTGGGAACGAAGACGATTTTGGCTTTTATCTCGACGACCCAACGATTCCGGCGGATGTGGATGCAATCCATCTGATGCGCTACGCCGCGCCGCGTGCCGCAGAAGAAATGCTCATGGGCTCGGCGAGCGCGGGAGCGGACGACAGGAACAAGCAAAGCGTTCTGCGGCTCGCAGAATCCTACATGCACAAATTTCACAAGCGCCCCTCACTGAGCGGCGACGACAGGCGTACGCTCAGCATGAAAATCATAGCTGAATTCGAGGCGATCGTCGCGCTGCGGCTCGGGCATTTTCATGCGGAGTTCACGAGCCTGCTCACTGCGCTCATGCAGGGAACGCGGCTCTCTAAACGCGAATGCGATCACATTCTTTCCAGAATTTACGCCGGCGCCGAGGCCTCTCGTGCTGAAAGAATTCGGCCACGGCTCCTCCAACCCCCATGCCTCATCGAGGCAGGCGCAAAGCTCGTGCTATCGAAACCCGAACACGCGTGATGAGAACGGGCGGCGGGCGATGTGTTCTCCCGCAAGCCCTCGTACGGCGAAACAATTCAGGTGGGGAGGTCCAAGTCTGTAAAACACGCGGATGCGCGCTGTAAGCGCATCCGCGCTTCATCGCTCAAAGCAAATCCGGTCCGCCGAGAGGCGGTCCCAGCAATAGGAGGCCAAAATGCGTGACGCAGGATCCCCATCGAATGAAGGCGATTGGAACACTCGCTCCGCCGAGGAGACGGTGAGTTTCCTGAACGAGAATTTTGGCCCGGATGATTGCGACCGTCAGGCGTTTATCGCCGGCATGATCAACATAGCGATCTACGAGAAACGATCGGACGAAGCTCTTTTCTGGTCCGTGGTCTTCGCGCGGCGCGAGCGACGTCCATTGAGCGAAGAGATACGACGCGAGTTGCAAGCGCTTCTCGACGATTCCGGGAGCTGGCAGGCGCGATCGGCATCGAAGGTCGTAGAGCTAAGGAGGCCGCCGTCCGCGGAACGGCGGGCCCGAGGCGTCAGGGAAATCCT
>DATHCI010000103.1:0-38600 GCA_035319645.1 Methylocystis sp.
TGGGATGCTCCCTCGAGCCAGGCTGATCGCCGACGGCAGCGGAAACCTCTATGGCACGACATTCGGCGGCGGCGCATGGGGACAGGGCGTGGTGTACTTGCTGACCGGCACAGGCTTCGTTCCGGCGGCGCAATAGTCGGCCAGTGAACGGGGCGACCCCTGTCGCATTGATCGGCGGCGGGGCCGGTGAAAGCGGGGCGCCTTCGCCGAGGCGCCCGCGCCACACAGAGGCGTAGGGCGGGCCGATGAGGCCTGTGTGAAAGTCGCAGGTCGATCGACCCGCCTTTACTGCGCAATACGAAAGGGCGCGACTTTCACGCAAAATCTTCTGGACGCTGCGATGCTAACCCCACGACAAATTGGCGGCCCGCCTCTTCGCAGAGGTCGCCTGAAATCGCGGAAGCAGGTGCAGCATCTTCGCGAAGCGTCCCTCCGTCACGAAAGCCAGACTAAAGAGCTGAACGAAATTTTCCGCCTCGATCAGCTCCAATCCGATTTTTTTCGGGACTAGCTCTTTGCGAGTGCCAAACATGATGTCCCAGATGGCCAGAACGATCCCGTAGTTGCTGTCATGCTCTCCACGCAGAGTCGAGTGATGGACCCGGTGAATGGAGGGCGTAATCACAACGTATGACAGCCATTTTTCACATGGAAAGGACAGGTTCGCATGGTGGAAGAACACGAAAAGCATACGAACGAGTTCGCATACGATGACGACATGCGATTCGACGCCGATGATCATAGTACAAACGCATTTGAAAATGACCTCAAGGAATTGATCAAAAACATGGAACCTCAAGCCCGTTGAGACATGAAGGTTCTTATCGCTGTGGTGAATCTTGTGAAATCGCCAGAGCATGCCCGATTTGTGACCAAGAAAGTGCCAGACATAGACGGCAAAATCGAACAACACAAAAGAAAGGATCCATTTGGGCGTGTCGTCCCGGAGGCCGCTCAGAAGGCCGAAATGAGAGTAATTGGTGGCGATGACCAACAAGCTTGTGACAGACAGGATATTCATAGCCACAGTGTTGAAGAAAAAAGCACAAGCATTGGTCGACAGTGACCGTCGCAAGCTTGATGCGGTCACCTTCTTATAGGGCCGTTTTTTCTCCAGCAGCAGCAGCAACGTAAAGGCCCCTAGCGCCATTGCAAATAGAATGTTCTCAATAACTGGGATTGCGCACATCGCCGACCTCCAACTTATGCTTCGCGGTTCAGATCTTGCAGCTGCGCCCTTGCCCACGGCCGACTTAGGGAGCCTTCTTTGGACGTCAAGTGCGCCGTCGCGTCATTTCGAAGGGTCGGGCGGGCGCTTTCCTGCAGCCCTTATGTTGAATTCATCGAATGCAGAACCAGTTTCGAGCCCGTGGAGGACTCGACGATGTTCCGTCTAAAAACCGCCAAGCCGATTTCGGCGTCCGCCAGCGCCGTGGTCGAATGCCCGCTCGGAAGCGCATTTAATTTTGTGGGCCATGGCTTCTTTCAAAACTACGCCCGCTGGTCCCCGCAAGTTGTGGAGTTGCAGCCGCTGTCCGAGGGACCGATGCGTCAGGGCGTAAAGGCGCGGCAAGTGACGCTCGATCGCGGCATTCGCACGGAATCGACCTTTGAGATCGTGCAGTTCGGTCCACCCCAGCTCCTTGGCATCAAAGGGGTGTCGGAGCCGTTCAGGTCCTTTTACGAGTTCGAGGAGGCGACGACCGGGTCCACGCAGATCGCCTTCAGCTTCGAGGTGGAGGAACAGGACCTTTTCATGCTTCCGTTCGGGGCGCTCTTTCGCGGCGCGCTGCAGGAGGGGGCGCAGCGGACAGTCGAAAACATCAAGCAGCTCTTGGAAAGCCAGCACGCGAGCGCCGCGAGTCCGGAACGCCTCGCTTCGTTCGTTTACGTGGCTTCACTCGATCTCCAAGAGCCGCTTCGCAAGATCGAGGCGTTTTCGGAGCTGCTGGACAACGCGTTCGCTTCTTCCAATAAGAGGGACATGGCCTACGCGAGAAAGGCCATGCGACACTGTGCGCAAAGCGCGCGCAAGCTCGTAGACGATCTCCTGACCTACTCCTCGACGATTCTCGGCGAGCAACAACTCGAAGCGCTCGATCTTTCACAGGAGATCGAAGCAACGCTGCATGAGCTGTCGGACTCGATCGCTGAGACCAAGGCCCAAGTGAATGTCTCAATTCCTCCCGCAAGGTTCATGGCGGATCGGTCGCAGCTTGCTTGCCTGCTGCAAAACATCATTTCAAACGCCATCAAATACCGCAAGCCAGGCCAGGCGCCGAGGATAGACGTCGTAGCCGCCGTCGTCAGCGAAAGGGCTCTCAGCTTGACGATCACCGATCACGGCGTCGGCTTCAAAGACGAGTTTGCGCGAACAATTTTCGAGCCTTTCAAGAAATTCGACAGTAAGATCGAATATGCGGGGACTGGAATAGAACTCGCTATTTGCAAATCGATCGCCGACCGGCACGGATGGGGGATATCGGTGAAAGCTCAGCCGGACGAGGGCGCGGCGTTTTCCTTTTCGATCCCTCTTCTCGTCGGCGATATCGCGCGCGTTCGCCAGGCGGCGCTCAGCGATGGAAAGTCGTGACCTCGAAAAACAAGAGGCTCTCCGTGCTGATCCAGCATGCTCCTCATCCGAGATCGCGCCGCGCGTGGCCCGCGATTATTGGGGGGCGGGCGGCGCTTGCCCCCTCCCGTCGTCTGTGGAAGTCCCGGCTATTTCGCTTGGCGCGGCGCGCCACGGTCGCCACAGGAGCTCTCAGGTCACGACTGCGTGGTCTCTTCAGCTCTCCGGTTGACGCCTGGACTTTTCGAAGCGGCGACGCGGAGGTCGCCGCGCCGATCCGCACGCGGTTTGTCGTAAACACGGACGAGGCCGCCATCGAGATCGCAGCGGAGCGTCGCGCCGGAAGCCTTTACGTCGCGCTCCAATCCTTCGAGCCCCCGCCATCCCCTGTGCATCCCGTCTATGCGAGCGGCGGGCTGCCGCCGTTGAAGCTTCGAGCGTTTCTGGATTTTGCCGCGCCACGACTGAAGTAGCGCCTTGCACAAGCCGGGTGAGCGCGTGTCGAAAAGGCGGCGAGCACAGTTTGGCAATATTTTCGCTTGACGCGTCTCAATTCTTCAGTGCAGCCGAGTTACACTCCCCAAAGCCCTCGTTGGGCGACCGAAATGGCGATGCTCCACGAGAGCGAGCACAAGCTCAGGATGATAAGTCGAGTTCAAGGTCGCGCCGCATCGCCCGAGAGCAATGTGCAGAAGCGCTATGAATTCAGGTCATAGCGCGCAGGACGTGATCCGTTGCTCCAATGCCGTCGGAAATACTTTTTTCTGTCATACAGGAACCATCGCAATAGTCGAGCGTTTCCTATCGGAAAAGGCTGGAGTTTCCGTCCTCTCCCCCAGTAACGAGGAAGGGGCGAGGGTTTTTTCATGTCGGCGCGGCGCACGCGCCTGCGCCGTCGCCGAGGAAGGGCGTAAAATGAATCCGTAACCAGGAGTGACGCCATGATCAGTCTCAAGTACATGATCGGTTTGGCTGTGCTCGCAACGCTGCTGTCCGCCAGCGGAGTTCTGGCGGAATCTCAAGTGTACCCGTTCTTTTATCCGCTGGAGCGCGCGAGGGGAGTCTATTACGCGCCGGGGACGCCGGTGCTGAAGGCCGTAGGACCCGCCGAGACAGTCGAGCTCGGGCCGTTCGAAGCGGTTTTCGGCCCCGACACGATAACGCCCCATGGAGGCCGTTCGGAGCGGCTGCTGGAAGGCGCGGCCGTGCCGATCGGCGTCGTCGGCAACCACTGCCAGACGCCGGCGACGACATGCCTCCTTTATCATTCGTCGGTTCAGGGCGGCGGATGCGCGTGCGAGGTCGGAAGAGGATGGCGCAGGGGCGTCGTCGCGCCTTGAGCGAAGGACAGCCCAATATTCGCAGCGCCGTCGACGCGCTCCGGGGGAGCTTTCGGCGGCGTGAGCGAGAAGCCATAGGCGGACCACAGGGATTGACGGTGGCTTCAAAGACCGCCGGCGACTCCCGGCCGCGCGAGCGAAGCTTCATCGAGGGAGCGTGATCCATGAAGTTCAAGAGCATGGGAAAGACCGGCGTCGCGCTGGCTGCCGGGACCGCAGCGCTGCTCGGCGCGGCGACGGCCGCCGCCGCCGACAAGCCCAACATTCTCTTCATCATGGGCGACGACATCGGCTGGATGCAGCCGAGCGTCTACCATCGCGGTCTCATGGTGGGCGAAACGCCCAATATTGATCGCATCGCACATGAAGGCGCGCTGTTCACCGACTATGTCGCCATGCAGAGCTGCACCTCGGGGCGCAACGCCTTCGTCACGGGCATGTATCCGCTGCGCACCGGCATGATCCCGCCGCAGCTGCCCGGCAGCCCGTCCTATCTGCGGCCCGGCACGCCCTCGATCGGCAAATTCCTGTTCGATCTCGGCTACACGACCGGCCAGTTCGGCAAGAATCATCTGGGCGATCATACGGCCTCGCTGCCGACCGCGCATGGCTTCCAGGAATATTGGGGTTATCTCTACCACCTCGACGCGATGCAGCAGGTGAGCTTTCCCGACATCAACAAGGACACGGCGACGCAGACGGTCGCCCCGCCCTGCAAGAACACGCCGATTCCCGGCGTGCCGGAGGTTCCGGGCGCCGTCGATCCGAAGACCACAGTGTGTCTGACGCCGCCGCGGCCAGTGTTGTTCTGCAAGTCCTCAGACGGAACCGAGAAGAACCAGAGCTGCAGGGACGAGGGCCCGCTGACGCTCGATCGCTCGCGCACGGTGGACGAGGAAATCTCCGCCAAGGTCATCGACTTCCTCGATCGCAACGACCCGAAAAAAACCGGCAAGCCCTTCTTCGTCTATTACAATCCGGCGCGCATGCATGTGACGACCGTGCTCTCGCCCAAATATGAGGCCATGCTCGGTGAAAAGGGCGGCAAGGACTGGGGCATCGAGGAAGCCGGCATGAAGCAGCTCGATGACAATATCGGCTACGTGCTGCAAAAGCTCGAGGAGATCGGCCAGCTCGACAACACGATCGTGGTCTTCACCACCGACAATGGCGCCGAGGCGATCTCCTTCCCCGACGGCGGCGTCACGCCGTTCAAGGGTCAGAAGGGCGAGGCCTGGGAAGGCGGCTATCGCGCCCCGCTGGTCGTCCGTTGGCCGGGCCACATCAAGCCGGGCACTATACACAGCCAGCTTTTTGCGGCGCTCGACTGGCTGCCGACGCTCGTCGATATCGCCGGTGGGCCAAAAGGCGACGAGCTGAAGAAGGAAATCGAGGGGGGCAAATACAAGGGCATCGTCAAGACGACGCTCGACGGCTTCGATCAACGGGATTACCTTGAGGGAAAATCGCCGAAGTCGGCGCGCGATCACTTCTTCTATTTTTCAGGCGCGACCCCATCCGCCGTGCGTTACAAGAACTGGAAGATGTATTACAACATGTCGCAGCCCGGACCTGCGGGCTGGATCATGCCGCTCGTCCCGTTCCACTTCACTCTGGTGCAGAACATCAAGCGCGACCCTTTCGAGCAGAATGTCGGTCTAGACCAGAAGTCGGCCATGTCAATGGGCGGCGCGCTGGCCAGCCCGAGCACGGCCTATCTGTATGACTGGAACATGCTGCCAATCGGCCAGCAATTATGGCTGGAGCATCTGGTGACCTATGAAAAGTTCCCGCCGCTCCAGGCGCCGGAGACATACAACCTCAAGCAGGTCATCGAACAGGTCAAGAAGGCCCACGAGAGCCACGCGAGCGATTGACGCCTCGGAAGCGGGGCGTCTTTGAGGCTGGAGGCGCCCGTGCTCGCTTTCAGCGGAGCGTGAAAGATGAAGCCTAGGGTTCGCTTCTGGCTGGCCGTGGCGACGGCGGCGGCGCTGCTCTTCGCCGCGGTCGCGCAAGCGCAAACCGATCCGCTCCCGTCGTGGAACGAGGGAGCGGCCAAGCTGGCGATCGTCAGATTCGTGCAATCGACCACCGAAAAAGCGAGCGCGAAGTTCGTGCCGCCCGAGGAGCGTATCGCCACATTCGATCAGGACGGCACGCTCTGGGTTGAGCACCCCATGTACGCCCAGTTGGTCTACTGCCTCGACCGCGTGCCCGAGGTCGTGAAGGCTAAGCCGCAGCTTGCGAAGGTCGAACCTTTCAAGACCGTGCTCTCAGGCGACCGCGAGGCGATCGCCAAGCTGTCGAGGAAAGACCTGTTGAAGATTCTCGCGGCGACGCTCACCGGCATGAGCGTGGACGAATTCAGCGCCGAGGTGAAACAATGGCTTCTTTCCGCTAAGCACCCGCGCTGGGGGCGGCCCTACACCGAGCTTACTTATGCGCCGATGATCGAGCTTTTGAAATATCTGCGCGCCAACGGATACAAGACTTATATCGTCACCGGCGGGGGACAGGATTTCGTGCGCGCATATTCCGAAGCGACCTACGGCGTTCCGCCCGAGCAGGTGGTGGGCAGCGCCGGCGGCACGAGCTACGGCTACGACAAGAATGGGCGTCCGGTTCTCACGAAGGACCCGAAATTGCTCCTCAACGACAATAACGCGGGCAAGCCGGAGGGCATTCATCTGATGATCGGGCGCAGGCCTCATGCCGCCTTCGGCAACTCGACCGGCGACCGGCAGATGCTGGAATACACGAAAGCCGGCGACGGCGAACGGCTCGCGATGCTCGTGCTGCATGATGACGCCAAGCGCGAATATGCCTACGGCCCGGCGGTCGGCTTGCCCGACACGAAGGTCGGCGCATTCACCCAAGCCTTGTACGACGAGGCGACGACGCATGGCTGGGTCGTCATCAGCATGAAAAACGACTGGAATCGCATTTTTACTTTCGAAAAATGAGCTTGCCAGCTCGCAGCCGACCCGCCGCGGCGACGCGAAGCCCGCCGCAACCGCGCAATCCGCCGCGATGTCGCTATAGTTTCGCCGCGTTTTGCCGCGGCGATGTCGTTCGGCGCCCAGCCAGAAGCCTGAACAGCAGCTTGCGGCCATGCTTCGGTCGCAATCTTTCGCTTACCTTGACGCGTCTTAATCGCGGCCCCGCGTAAAACATCGGTTAGCGATCATGCGGGATTATGCGTGAGCGACGCGCTGCTCGGCGCGGCTCAACAGGCGGGGCGACCATGGCGACTATCTCTCCCTCCAGGCTTGCGGCCCTCGGCGCGCTCCTTGCGCTCGCCGGCTGCAACGACGGGACCACGCTCGCCAACCGCTCGCTCGCGCCGATCCCTTCCGAGACGCTGGCGCTCATGAACGAAGCCGGCGTCGACAGGGAGGCGCCGACGCTGATCCGCGCTTTCAAGAAGGAGGCCGAGTTCGAGGTCTGGAAGATGCGGCCCGACGGGACCTATGTGCATCTCAAGACCTATCCGATGTGCCGCTGGTCGGGCCAGCTCGGCCCCAAGGAGCGGGAGGGCGACCGCCAGGTGCCCGAAGGGTTCTATTCCATCGCGCCCGGCCAGCTGAACCCCAACTCCAACTACTATCTCTCCTTCAACGTCGGCTACCCCAACGCCTATGACCGCGCTCACAACCGGACCGGCGGCACGATCATGGTGCACGGCGCCTGCTCGTCGGCGGGCTGCTTCTCGATGACCGACCGCCAGATCGCCGAGATCTACGCCATCGCGCGCACCTCGCTCAACGCCGGGCAGAGCGCCGTGCAGATGCAGTCCTATCCCTTCCGCATGACGCCTGAGAATCTGGCGAAGCACCGGCTCGACCCGAACATCGCCTTCTGGCGCGAGCTCAAGGAAGGCAATGATTATTTCGAGACGACGAAGAAGGAGCCGAAGGTCGCGGTCTGCGGCAAGCGTTACGTGTTCGGGGCGCAGAACCAGCGCCTCGACGCGGAGGCCCCCTGCCCCGCGCTGAAGCGCGACCCCGCCGAGGCGCGCCTCGTCGCCGAGAAGGCCGCGCGCGACGACGCCAAGATCGCCGAGCTTGCGGCGAATGGCGTCAAGCCCGTCCGGCTCGTCTATCGGGACGGCGGCCAGCACCCCTCCTTCATGGGCCAGGTCGCCGAAGTGGGCCGGCCCGATCTCATCGTCCCCCCGACCGAGATCGCGCTCGAAGAGCGCGCCCCGCGCGCGCCCGAGGCCGCCAAGACGAAGACGAGGATCGCCGCCGTCGGCAAGCCTCCGACCGAGCCGACGACGCGCGTCGCCGCCGCGGCCGCGGCCGGGACCGGCGCCGACTGGATGAGCCTGCACCACGACGCCGACGCCGCTTCCCGGCCCGCGGCGGCCAGCGCCAAGGACGCCGGCAAGAAGGCCAGGGAAGCCGCCAAGAAGATCAAGATCGGCTCTTTGAGCCATGTGCTCAAGGAGGCGCCCGCGACGAAAGGGGGCGCCGACACGGTAACCTCACGTAATTAGAGCGCCTTGGAGGCCGGGCGGTAAGCGCGTATAACGTCGCCCCACCGCGAAACCGCGCCTGCATCGTCGAAGAACGGCCCGACCGGCTGCTTCCCGCTCGCCGGCGCCCGCTCTCTTCCGGTTGCAGGGGCGCACCGTCGATGCTCGAGTATCTGGTTGGCTTTTGCGTGCGACGGCCCTGGCTCGTCGTGCTGGCGACATTGCTGCTGACCGGGGCAGGCGTCTATCTGCTCGTCGACCGTTTCGCGATCGACACCGACACGTCGCATCTCTTCGCCTCGACCATCCCCTGGCGCAAGAACGAGGCCAAGCTCTACCAAGCCTTTCCCGATCTCGACGACCTCATCGTCATCGTCATCGACGGTCCAACGCCCGAAAAGACCGAGGATGCCGCGAAGAGGCTCACGGACGCGCTGACCGGCGCGCCGACTTTGCTGCGCGTCTGGCGTCCCGACGACAACGCCTTCTTCCGCGACAAAGGGCTGCTCTACCTCGACTCGAAGGAGGTCCAGCGCGTCACCGCGACGCTGATCGCGCAGCGCGACATCCTTCAACCGCTCGCCGAGGATCCGAGCTTGCGCGGACTCTCCGCCGCGCTCCTCGACAACATGCGCCAGATCGGCGGCAGCGCGCGCGGCATGGAGCAGTTCTCCGCGGGACTGAACAGCGTCTCTAAGGTGTTCGAGGCGGCGCTCAGGGACGACCCGGCGCGGCTCGACTGGGAGAAGCTGCTCGCGGTCGGAGACGTCCCGGAAGCCGCCCCGTCCAAGGAGCTGCGCCGCCTCGTGCTCGTCAAGCCGCAGCTCGACTACAACGATCTCACGCCGGCGGCTGGTCCCATCGCGCTCGTGCGCAAGACCGCCGCCGCGCTGGGCCTCGTCAAGGACCCGGGACTGCGCGTGCGCCTCACGGGCCTCGCGGCGCTCGCCGACGACGAATATGCGACGATCACCGAGAACATGGAGATCAATCTCGCGGCGACGCTCGCGATCGTGACGCTGATCCTGTTCGCCGCGCTGCGCTCGCCCAAGCTCATTCTGGCGGTGCTGGCGACGCTGCTCGCTGGCCTCGCCATGACGGCCGGAATCGGCATTCTGCTGATCGGGCGCTTCAACATGATCTCGGTCGCCTTCGCCGCGCTGTTCATCGGGCTCGGCGTCGACTTCGGCATCCAGTTCGCAACGCGCTACCGTGAGGAGCGCCACAAGGCCCTGATCTCCGGCGACGACGGCGTGGACGCGGCGCTCGTGCGCGCGGGCGGCGGCATCGGCGGCTCGCTGACGCTCGCCGCGGTGTCGCTGCTGGCGGGCTTTTTCTGCTTCCTGCCCACGGAGTTCAAGGGTGTCTCCGAGCTCGGCCTCATCGCCGGCTGCGGCATGATCGTCGCCTATGTCGCGACCCTGAGCTTTCTGCCGGCGACGATCAAGCTGCTCAATCCGCGGGCTGAAAAGCTCCCGGTCGAGACCGCCGTGCTGGCCCATGTCGACAAGTGGATTCTGAGCCATCGCGCCTTTGTCATCATCACGGCGCTCTCGGTCACGGTCGCGGCGGCGCCGTTTTTGATGCACCTAAAGTTCGACTCCAACCCGATGGATCTGCGCAGCCAGAAGGTCGAGTCGGTCAAGACCTTCATCGACCTCTCGAAAAACCCGGCGACCGCGCCGAACACCATCGAGGCGCTCGCGCCTTCGCTCGAGGCGGCGAACGGGCTCGCCGACAGGCTGAAGGACCTGCCCGAGGTCGATCACGTGACGACGGTCGAGTCGCTGATCCCCAAGGACCAGGAGCCCAAGCTCGCTCTGCTCCAGAACGCGCTATGGCAGATGCGCCGCGTTTTCGATCCCAGGCGAAAGCCCGCCCCCACCGACGAGGAGACGAAGCGGGCCTTGAGCGGCGCCGCCATGGCGCTCAAGCTCTCGAGCGCCAAATCGCCGCCCGCCGCCGAGCGCTTCCGCAAGGCGCTCGAGGCGCTGGTCCAGGCGTCGCCGACGACGCGCGAGCGGGCGCAAACCGCCGTGTTCGAGGGCTTCCCGCCCATGCTCGCCGACATCAGGAAGGCGCTTTCTCTGGAGAAGATCACGCCCGAGACGCTGCCGAAGGATCTTGCGCGCGACTGGATCTCCGCCGAGGGACTCTATCGCGTCGAGGTCTCCGCCAAAGGCGACAGCAACGATCGGACGGTCATGAACGACTTCGGCGCGGCCGTGCAGAAGATCGCCCCCGACGCGAGCGGCGGTCCGATCATCGTCTTCGAGGCCGGCGAGACGATCGTTCGCGCCTTCATCCTGGCTGGCGTCTACGCCTTCGTCGCGATCTTCGTCATCCTCGCGGTCGCGCTTCGCAACCCGATCGACGTGGCGCTGACGCTCGGGCCGCTGCTGCTCGCCGGCGCCCTGAGCCTCGAGACCGCGGACTATATCGGCATGTCGCTGAACTTTGCGAACATCATCTCCTTGCCGCTGATGTTCGCCGTCGGCGTCGCATTCCACATCTATTACGTAATCGCCTGGCGCAAGGGGGTCGTCGACGTGCTCGCTTCGAGCCTGACGCGGGCCATCTTCTTCAGCGCCTTGACGACGGGCACGGCCTTCGGCAGCCTCATCCTTTCGAGCCATCCCGGCACCGCGAGCATGGGTGAGCTGCTGGCGATCGCCCTCTTCTACACGCTGGTCGCGGCGTTCCTCGTCGTGCCCGCCTTTCTCGGCCCGCCGCGCCATCCCGCCGAGCCCTGAGCCGCCCGGCGCATCGTGAGGGAGACGAATTGATGAAGAAAAGCCTCGCAGCCCTCGCGGCCTGTGCGCTGCTGGCCGCGCCCTGCTGCGCCGCCGAAGCCGTCTACGGCGTCTGGTCGCGCGACAATCACAATGAAAAGATGATCTTCTTCGACTGCAATGGGGCGCTCTGCTCGAAGGGCGCAGAGCCGAAGGCCGACGGCTCCGAGCAGCCGCTGATCCTGCGCCAGGCGAAGAAGATCGGCCCCAACCACTGGAAGGGCGAGATCTTCAACCCGGAGGACGGCAAGACCTATGGCGGCGAGATCAAGTTCGACCCGCCGGACAAGCTGACGCTGACCGGCTGCCTCATAGCTTTTCTCTGCCAGAGCGAGAGCTGGACGAAGACAGGCCCGCTCCCCGCCGCCGCGCCGGCGACGCCAGCGGAAAAGCACGGGAAGTGAGCCGCGCAACGGCCTTGAAAATGCGCCGCCGCTTTGGCATAGATTGGACAGGACGGAGATGTGGCCGAGAGGCTGAAGGCGACGGTTTGCTAAATCGTTATAGGGGAAACCCTATCGTGGGTTCGAATCCCACCGTCTCCGCCAAAATTGCGCGCGATCCATCCTTGGGTAAATTTGATGCCTTGATTTGGTCTTGCTGTCGGCCTGACAGGCAAACGCTCGCGCCCGGCATCCACGCGGTCAACCCGTGTCCTCATCAGCGCCGCCAACCCAACGCGACGCACGGCCGAGCTCCGCGCCGAATCCTCGCGCATGTTTGCTCCACGACGATTGTCAGTTAAGGTCATAATCCGGTCCGCGACGGCGGCCTCGCCGATGCGACAGAATCGTCAGTTATTGTTGGGCTCAATAATGTAAAGCTGCATCGTATTCGTACAAATATCCCACGAACCGGGATTGCCGTAAGCTTGATCCGCGCCACAGATTCCTTGCTCCGTCTCAAGCATTTTGAGAGCGTCTTCCGCACTGTCGAACACGCTGACTTTTCGCTTCAGGGTCAGGCAGGTGGTCTCGTAGAGAGTGACCATATTCGTTTCCATTTCTTCTTCTGTTCGCTCTTGTCGAAATTACAGCAATTCAAGATCAGACCCAATCGGGTCTGGATAGTGTGGTTAATGCTTCCCTTGCCTGCGGCGCGGCCAGCGCGCCGCTCCGCCCGGCTTTCTTTCGCAGCGATGAGCGCGATCCGAACGTCGGCTTGGCGGCGGTTTGCGGCGGAACGCCGGGATCAGGCGGAGGGGAGCATGTAGGACGCCAAGAAACTGCCCTCAGCCCCCCGCCGCTCGCCGCAGCCGCCGCACGCGCGCGCGGCGGCTCGGCGCGACATCAGTACTGCTTCGTCACGCCCGGCAGCGGCTGCGTGCCCTCGAGCTGCACCGCGTCGAGCTTGCTCGGCGACACGCCGAGCAGCTGCAGCACGGTCGGCGCGACCTGAGCCGTCGCGACCGGCGTCGTGACCAGCGACTGCTTCAGCGACGGGTTGGAGATCAGCAGCAGGACGTTGGTGTCGTCATGCGCGAAGCCGCCATGCTCGGCGACCTTCCCGCCGCCGCCCGTATAGACGACGCCGACATTCGGCGCGACCACGATATCCGGCGTGCGCGAGTCGAGATGCGGATCGTCGAAGAGCAGCACGAGGCTCGGCCCGTAAAAGATCTCGCCGGCATCGGCGCCGATGGTCGTCTTCGCGGCCTGCAGCTGCGACACGGCGGTCTGCAGCGGCCCGGCGCTGTCGTCCGTGAGCCACAGCAGCGAGATGTCGTCCTCGTCCGCCTGCGCGACATTGGCGCCGACGATGGAGGATGGCGGGGCCTTGCTCTTGTCGTCGTGCGGAATGCGCAGCAGGCGCGAGCGGTCGATCGGCGACTGGCCGTGCTTGGCGGTGATCACGATCGCCGTCGAGCCGAGCAGCCCTTGCGTCTTCAGATCCGTCACGATCGAGCCGATCGCCGCGTCGACGAACTGGATCTCGCCAAGCAGCGCGGCGCTCGGCGTGCCGGCCGCATCGACATAGCCGCCCGTGACGGTCGGCGAGAGCGAGGACTCGACGAGCTTCTGCCCGACGCTGACCGCCTGGAAATTCATCCCGAACAGGTTCGGGACCTGCGCGGGCGCCCCCGCATGGTTGCGGCCCTTGATCTCGTTGAGGAGCGCATGCACCTTCAGCTGATCGTAGCACTTGATGTTGGCGAAGCTGTCGGTCCAGGCGTTGGAGCTCGTCGCGGCGCCCGGGTCAGGCAGCGGATTGCAGCCCGCAATCCCCTTCAGGGGGACGGGGATCGAGTTGATCTCCGGGCTCCAGAGGTCGTCGACGCCCTTGCCGCTCGGGCCGTTCGCGAAGTCGTAGGAGGGGTGCTTGTCCGACCAGGCCGTGTAGCCGCCGGCGGCCTTGACGACCTCGAAGATCGTGTTCACGCGGATCCAATTATGCGGATAGACCGGCTGGCAGGCGTTCGCCGGGTCGCGCGGCAGATACTGCGGATTGATGCCGCCGCCGGCGTCGAGCTTCAGGTAATTGAAGTCGATCTCCTCGTCGAAGCCGACCTGCGTGCCGACGACAGACGGGCAGAGGTTCTGGCCGCCGGCGATCCCATAGGGCGTGGTCACGGCGGGCGGCGAGAGCTTCCGGTCATAGCTCACGTCGTAATAGATTCCCGACGTGCGCGGCGTCGCGCCGGTGATGATCGCGGTGAGGCCCGGAAAGGAGTCCGACGGCTTCGACGTCGAGGCGTTGCTATAGGTCACGCCGGTCGCGGCGAGCGCCGCGAGCTGCGGGCAATAGGCGGCGCCGTTGTTGATCGACGGCAGGCCGTTGGCGCAATTGTAGAAGTCGACGGCGTGCATGCCGTCGATGCTGATGAGCAGCACATGCTGAATGGCCGAGGCGCCGGCCGCAGGGCCGGCGCTCGCAGCAGCAGCGAGCGCTAGCGCGCCGATCGCCACGGTCGAAAGCAGTTTCTTCATCGCGCGCATCCTCCAACTCCTTGACGCAGACTTAACGACGCCAGGGGCTTAGGCGGAGCGGATGACGGCGCGATGACGCGGGTTAGCGCAGGATTCCGAGGCCGATAATGCCGACGATGATGAGATAGATCGCGACGATGTAGTTGAGGAGCCTCGGGATCGCGAGGATGAGCACGCCGGCGATGATGGCGACGATGGGCTGGATATGCGCGGCGGTGATGATCATGGGGCTGGCTCCGATTGAGTAATGATGGAGGGCTATATGGGGCAGGAGACGAGCCGAGGAAATGATGAGCAAAGGCGGACGCTCGCGCCTTCGCCTGCTCGTGCGATAAGAGTGTAGCAGCTGCTGCAACGGCGGCGGAGCGGGAAGCATTAAACGGGACGCGGCGACCCCAGTTCCCCTCGTTGGACCTCTGCCCTCCCGGACCTCGCGCGCCGGGTCGGCTCAGAAGCTCACTTTCACGCCGCCATAGACGTAGCGGCCGGCCTGCGAGGTGTAGGTCAGCGGGGAGCCCGCAGATGGCGCGATGACGCCGCCCGAGGTCGAGACCGACGGATTGAGATAGCCGACCGGGCTGCCGCCGATGTCGGTCAGGCCGTGATTGTCGAACAGATTGGTGATGCCGAATTTGACCTCGACCTTGTTCTTGATGCCATACTGCGAGAAGTAGTCGGTGCGCGCGCCGATCACGAGATCGGTCGTCGCATAGGTCGGGATGTGATTGTTCTGCGGATTGGTCAGCTGGATGCCGCTGCCGAGCGCGATATTGCCCGGCGTGCCGTACCAGTAAGACTCATTGCCGGTGGAGCCGTATTGCGGGCCCGTGACCTTCTGCAGGATCGAGCCGAAGAAGGCGCCGTCGTCATAGATGAAGCCGCCGCTGACGACATAGCGCGGCGCGCCGCCGATCTCGAGGCCCCAGTTCGGTCCCTGCAAGAATCGGGCGTCGGACAGAGCGCCGCTCGCATAGGCCGCGAGTCCCTGGATGATCTTGTAGGTCCCCTCGGCCTCGAGGCCCCGGTAGCGGAAGGCGCCGCCGTTCTGATAGGTCGTGAGCCCCGACGTGTTCGTGTAGTTGATCGGAAAGTTGTTGCCGGTGATCTGATAGACGTCGATGTCGCCGGCAAAGTCTCCCGACTTATAGATCGCGCCGAGCTGATAGTTTGTCGTCGTCTCCGGCTGAATATTGTCGAGCTGCGGGAAGAAGGTGTAATAGGCGGAGACCGTGGGAACGAGGAAGCCGCGCGACGCCTGTCCATAGACGGCGAATTGCGGCGTCAGGAGGTAATGGACCGACAGGAACGGCAGGCCCGCGCGGAAGGTTTGCTCGTAATATTGCGGCGAGATGGTCGTCTGATTGATGCGCGCCGTCTGGTTGCGCGTGAAAGCCTCGAATTTATAGCCGGGCGTGATCGAGAGGTTCTCGAACGGCTTCCACTCATATTCGAGGAAGGGCTGAACGTTTTCCGTGTGCGACCCGAGATCGAGCTTGTAGGCGCCCTGATAGGCGCCGAGCAATGTCGCCGCATAGGCAGGATAGGTGACGCCCGTCGTGTAGTTGATATATTCCTGCAAGCGCCAGTTGTCGCCGCGCTCCCACCAGACGCCCGTGCGGAGCACGCCGCTCGCATAGCCGGCGCGGAGGTCGTAGGTCGCGTCGAAGATGTTGCCCCAGGCGCGATAGTCGTTGTCCTTGAGGTAGCCGGTGATGTCGCCGACGGGGACCTTGAACACTTGCGTTATCGTGCCGCCGGTGATGAGCGGAACCTTGACCTTGGTGATGGTGTCGCCGCCGCCGATCAGCGTCGACACGCCTTCGGTGGCCGTGTTGGCGGGATTGTTCTGCAGCCACGGATACCAATACGAGTAAGTATAGACCTTGTCGTTGAAGTGGACGCCCCAATAGTCCGTCTTCAGATTGACATATTCCATGTCCGTTTGTTTCTCGGAATTATTGTAGCCGACATATTGCGCGGTGAAGGGGTTGGGGCCGAGCGCTGCATAGGTCGGGCCGCCGAGGAAATATTGCTGGACGCTGGGCGTGTTGCCGCCGTCGTAGTGCTCGCGACCGTAGGTTGCAAAGCCGGTGACCTCGACATCGCCGAAGCGGCGGTCGGCTTTGAGCAGCCACTGATTGCTTTCGACGGCGTTGTACTGCAGAGCGCCGGCGGTCTCGGCGTGGTAATACTGGGCGAGAGCGCGGACGCCGGTGTCTGGGTCCAGTCCCGACTGCAGGGTGACCGCGGTGACGAAGGTGCTGAAGGAGCCATAGGACGACTCGACGCTGCCGCCGAACTTGTCCTTGAGCTCCAGCGACTGCAACGCCAGCGTGCCGCCGAAGGTCGCGTAGCCGACCTGGGATGCGTCGCCGGGGCCGCGGTTGAGGGTGACCTTGCCGAGGAATTGGGCGGGAAAATAAGCCGCGGAGTGGTGCGTCGGATCGTTCTCGTCGCCGAAGGGAATGCCGTCGAAGGTGATGTTGTATTGCCCGTCCTGAAAGCCGCGCCAGCCGCCTTTGGCGTCGCCGAGCGGACCGTTCGGATTGTTCGAGACGAAGCCCGGCGTGTATTTGACCGCGTCGTTGTAGTCGCCGCTCGTGATCACGACGTCGCGCAGAATCTTGTCGGAGACGACGGAAGTCGGCTCGAAGGAGTCGAGCGGCGCCTGCGAAGGCGCAAGCGCCGGGGCGCTGCCTGGAGGCGCTTTGGAGCCGATCGCGTCGGGCGAGGAGATCGGAAGCTGCGCGCCTGCGGCGCCCTGCGTGGCCGCCCCGTTCGCGGCGGGGGCCGTCGTCGGTTGGGACACGCCGACGTCGATTTCCGGCAGCGCCAGCTGAGCGAACGCCTTTTGTGAACTCCCAACAACCGTCGCCGCCGTGGCGGCGGCCAAAGCAATAACCGCCAGGTCAACGCCGTGACGCTCGAACCTACCCATTGCTGCCCCCAGCCTCTCGCCGATCGCTCGTCGGCTCACGCTCAAGGCTTGGGTAAAAGTCGAAATTGACACTTCATTAACGATTTCTTGAACATGACGCTTTGTGCCAGACCTGTGGCAAATATGGCACAACTCTTCAGGCTTTCGGTCGCCGCGTAGCCGGAAGCTGCGGATGCTCCGGATATCGCAACCCGCGCCGCGGCGTCGGCCCCGGCGCTTGTGATCGCCATCGGGCGCGGCGGGCCGGCGACGCAAATGCGCGCCTCTCCTTCGAACGGCTCGTCGCAAAGGCGAAGAGCATGCTGGCGGAGCAATAGGGCGCCGAAACGTCTAGCCCACGGTCTGCGCGGCGTCGATCTCGCGCAGCGTCGCGAGAAGTCCGACCTCGTCCCATGCGGGCGGAGAGCAGGTTGCGCCCGCGCACACGAACGCGGCCGCATCCCTGTCGCCGAGCGATCCGAATTGCGCCGCGGCGAGCTCCGAGGGCCGGCAGGACCCGTCGACTTCCACGACGATGCGGTCGCCGAAGGGGATGCGAAGCGCCGCTTCGAGCAGTCTCTCCCGCTTGCGACCGACGATCACGATCGTCTTCGCCCGCAGACGCAGATCCAAGGCGTTGAGGGTCGCGAGATGGCCGAAGAAATTCGCCCGCATCGTGGGAGCCAAAGCCGAAAACATCGCATCCGCACGATCCAGCCATCCGTCGTCGCCGCTTAGCGCCGCGAGCCGGACCAGCGCAGATAGGTAGACCGGATGCGCATTGGGAATCGCATCGTCGGCAGTCGGCGAGAGCTGCATGATGACGTCCTCGGCATCCTTGGCGGCCATGCGCAGAAGACTGGTTTCCGCGTCGAGATGATAGGCTTCGAGCGACTCGGCCCATGCCAGGGCGTCGGCGAGATAGTCCCTGCCCGCGACTGCGGCGCCGCGCCAATTGCGCGCCTCATGCAGCGCCAGCGCCGCGCCGATCATCGCCGCGTGATCAAGCGCGAGGCCCGGCGTCACGAGCACATCCGCGCGCCAGCCGTGCGCGAGCCGCCGCCGGCCTTCGCCATCGTGAAACTCCATGGTCGAATGGATGAAGTCATAGGCGCGCGCCGCTGTTTCAATCCATCCCGGCTCGTCGAACGCGATCGCCGCCTCGACGAGAGCCGCGACCATGAGCCCGTTCCAATCCGCAAGGATCTTGTCGTCGCGGCCGGGATGGACGCGCGCCGCGCGCGCCAGGAACAATTTCCGCCGCATCTCATAGAGCCTGGCCTCGTCTTCCGGCGTGGCGGACGGAGCGACGAGACGATTGAGGATCGTCACCATTCGCCCGCGCGACTCGTCATGCCAATTGCCCGCGGGCGTGGCGTCATAGAACGCGCCGAAAAAAGTCGCGTCCTCCTGGCCAAGACAAGCGACGAGCTCATCGAAGCTCCAGACGTAGAAGCGTCCTTCGGCGCCGTCGCTGTCGGCGTCAAGGCTCGCGCAAAAGGCGCCGCAGGGATGCGTCATCTCGCGCCGCAGCCACTCGACGGTCTCGGTCGCCCGCCTGCGGAAGAGGTCATCGCCGGATTGCCGGTGGGTCAGCGCGAGGAGCTCGAGGATCTGAGCATTGTCGTAGAGCATCTTCTCGAAATGCGGCGCGAGCCAGCGCGCATCCGTCGAATAGCGCGCATAGCCGCCGCCGAGATGATCATAGACGCCGCCGAGCGACATTTTCGTCAGCGTCAGTCGGACGAGATCGCGAAACAGCGGCGACGCGCTCACTGCGCCCGCGCGCCACAGGAGCTCGAATACCGGGGGGTTGGGAAATTTCGGCGCGCCGCGCAGGCCGCCTTCAACGGCGTCGATCGCTTGCGCGAGCCGCGAGGCGAGATGGACGAATTCGGCGGGTGCGAGCCCAAGGGGCTGCGCGCCCGCTTCGACCCTGGCCGATTGCTCCAGGCGCTCGCGCACCGCCTTCGCGTTTTGCGCGATGGCGCCGGGCTGGGCCTGGAAAGCTTCCGAGACGCGTTTCAACACATTGACGAAAGCCGGGCGACCATATTGGTCGGTCTTGGGAAAATAGGTTCCACCCCAGAAAGCTTCTCCCTCGGGCGTCAGGAACATGGTGAGCGGCCAGCCGCCTCTTTGTCCGAGCGCCTGCAGAGCCGTCATGTAGAGGTGATCGATGTCCGGCCTTTCTTCGCGATCCACCTTGATGTTGACGAACAGCTCGTTCATCACCGCGGCCGTGTCCGGATCTTCGAAGCTCTCATGCGCCATCACATGGCACCAATGGCAGGCCGCATAGCCGATCGAGAGAAGGATGGGCTTGCGCAAGGCGCGCGCGTCCTGCAAGGCTTGCATCGTCCACATGCGCCAATGCACGGGATTATGGGCATGCTGCAGGAGATAAGGGCTCGCCGCCCGATGAAGCTCGTTGCCCGACATTGGTCCCCAAGCTCGAAGAGGGGCGCCGCGCGCTCGGAACCCCGGCGCCAGGAGCCCTGCGTTAGATGGAGCCGCTCCAGCTCTTTGGAACACCCCGATTTGCATTCTGAGCGTGCGACGATCATGCCAAACGGCGACTGGACAGGGAGCAAAAATTGATAAAGGCTATGAAGCCTGAGCGAAGGATCTGCGCCTGGGCGGCGGACTGCTGCGCCTCTGGATCGCGAGGGAATGTGCGACGCATGAAGATGTTCGCCCGCATGCTGCTCGGAGTGGGCGCAATTCTCACGGCTTGCGGCGCAGCGGGCGAGCCGGCGGCTCGCGGGACGACGGCTCGCGGGACTTGGCCCGACGGCTTCGTCGTGCGCCTCGAGGCGCTCGCTCTCATCGAGACTCTCAACGCCGACCTTCTGGCGAGCCGCAGCGCCACGGCGACGCTGGAAGAGTGGTGCGCCGACCATCGCATGGCGAAGGAGCCGAAGATCGTCGCGCGACGGCTGGGCGGCGCAGAAAAGCCGGCGAGCCCTGAGACGCGGCGGCGTCTGCAGCTCGAAGACGACGACCCGGTCAAGTATCGGCGCGTGCAGCTCGTCTGCGGCGATCATGTCCTCTCCGAGGCCGACAACTGGTATGCGCCGGGCCGCTTGACCGAAGAAATGAATCGTCAGCTCGACGAAACGCAGACGCCCTTCGGCAAGGTCGTGCAGTCGTTGCATCCGTCCAGGCGCACTTTCGAGGCGAAGCTCCTGTGGTCGCCCCTCCCCTCCGGCTGGGAGACCAAGGCGCCGGAAATTGGCGCAGCGGCGGAACCGCCCGTCATCCCGCACGCGCTGTTCGCGCATCGCGCTCTGCTCTACGCCGAGGATCAGCGACCCATCTCCGAAGTCGACGAGACTTATCTTGGCGGCGTCCTGGAATTCGAGCTGGCGCAGCCGCAATGGAGCGGGATGTCGGACGAGAACGCGTCAATGACCGCGAATTCGCGCCCTTGAACGAAAGCGCTCGACATTCTCTTTTCACGCTGCCGGACCCGCTCGGCGAGCGCTGGATCGTGCATGCCCGGGCGCTGCTGGACTCATTCCGCGACCGCACGGGCGCTGAGCTGCTGGTCCGCAGCGACGACCCGCAAGATGAAGCGGAAAGACTGTTCGGCGCTCCTTTCGTTGTCGTCTCACATGGAGTGGAGCCCGACCCCATCCTCAATTACGGCAATGCCGCGGCGCTGGATCTTTGGCAAATGTCTCCGCAAGAACTGATCGCGACTCCCTCGCGATTGACCGCGGAGCCGATGCTGCGCGACGCGCGCGAACGCCTCCTCGCCGAAGCCGCGCGCCGAGGCTTCCTTGCCAGCTATTCGGGCGTGCGCATCAGCGCTCGAGGCCGGCGGTTTCGCATTCACGACGCCACGGTCTGGAACGTGACCGGCCCCGACGAGCGGCTGCTGGGCCAAGCCGCGACATTCGCCCACTGGACGACGTTGGAGGCTGACGAGCGCTGAGAGCGCCCAGCGCCCCGGAACACCCGCTTGTTCTCTTCCGCGGAGGCGCCGTAAAAG
This sequence comes from Methylocystis sp., assembly GCA_035319645.1. Taxonomy (GTDB): domain Bacteria; phylum Pseudomonadota; class Alphaproteobacteria; order Rhizobiales; family Beijerinckiaceae; genus Methylocystis. The sequence goes on from DATHCI010000103.1 coordinate 21,023, forward strand.
ACGCATTCCTGAACGTCCCATGGGTCGCCCGCGATGCTGTTTCTGCGCTCTCTGGTCTTCCAGATCGCCTATTATCTCAACACGATCGTGCTTATGCTGATCTGGCTGCCGACGATGCCCTTCGGTCGCCACATCGTCCTGGAGCTCGGGCGCCAGTGGGGCCGCAACAGTCTCTGGCTCGCCGAGAAGATCTGCGGATTGAAGCACGAGTTCCGCGGCCTCGAGAACATTCCAAAGGGCGCGCTCATCGTCGCTTGCAAGCACCAATCGGTCTGGGACACGTTCACGCTCCCGATCCTCTTCCCCGACTTCTCCTATATCTTGAAGCGGGAGCTAATTTTCCTTCCCCTTTTCGGGTGGTATCTGCTCGCCGCGGAACAGGTCGCGATCGACCGCGCCAAGCGCGGCAAGCTCCTGCCGCAGCTCGCTCGCAGGGCGACGGCGATCTTCGCCCAGGGGCGGCAGCTGTTCATCTTTCCCGAGGGCACGCGCCGGCCGCCGGGCGCGCCGCCGGAATATAAGTTCGGCGTCGCGCATCTTTACGCCGAGACCGGCGTCCGCGTCCTGCCGGCGGCGCTGAACGCCGGCCTGTTCTGGGGGCGGCGGGCCTTCACGATCCGGCCCGGAACGGTGGTGCTGGAGTTCCTGCCCCCGATCGAGCCCGGCCTGCCGCCGCGCGAGTTTCTCGCCCTGCTGCAGGATCGGATCGAGAGCGCCTCCGACAGGCTGCTCGACGAAGCCGCCGCAAAGGATGCGACGCTCGCCGGGATTCTCGAGCGGAACCGGCGAGCGGCGCGTCAGAAGGCTGAGGCCGCCGCGAGCGACGCCGGCGCCGAGCGCCCCAACGGATAATCGGCCTCGACGACATAGGGTCCGCCGCCCACCGAATCGCGCGAAGAGAACAGCACGAAGCGGCTCGCCATAAAGCGCAGCGGCGGGAAGTAGCCTCTTGCGCCGAGATAGTCCGCGACGCCGCGGGACGCGGCGCCGCGCAGCCGCGCGAGGGTCACATGCGGCGCGAATTTGCGCGGTTCCGGCGGCGCGCCGAGCCGTCGCGCCAGCCGCTCCTGCTCCGACTGAAGCTCGATGAGCGGAGCCTCCGCGCGAACGCGCGCCACGATCGCGCGCGGCTTGTCGCCGCCGAAGGAGCCGAGTTCGTCGATCGTCACCTCGAAAGCCGGCCTGCGCGCGCCGTCGAGCGAGAGCGCGAGCTCATGCGCGAAGCGGTCGTCGACGTCGCCGAAGAAGCGGAGCGTGATGTGATAATTCTCCACGTCGATCCAGCGCGCGCCGGACACGCCGCCGCGCAGCCGCGCGAGCGAGAGGCCGATATCGGCAGGGACTTCGAGGGCGGTGAAGAGTCTAGGCATGGTCGTGTCCCTCCCAATTGGTCCCCGCCGGAAACTCCGGCGCAAGCCGATCAGCGAACGCCAGCCCCCGCCGTCTTTGCGACGAGAAGCTTCAGGTTTTCTTCCAGCAGCGGCGCAAGGCCGGCGACGATGCGCGCGACGCCCGCGGCGTTGGGATGCACGCCGTCCGCGAGCTTCAGCGCCGGCTCGTCGGCGACTGCCGCCATGAAGAACGGGTAGAGCGGCAGCGCATATTTCCTGGCGAGCTCCGGATAGATCGCGTCGAACTTCGCCTTGTAGGCGGCGTCAAAATTTGTGGCGGCCTGCATGCCCGCGAGCACGACCGCTGCGCCGCGCGCCTTCATCGCCTCGATCATCTTCGCGAGATTGTCGCGCGCCGCGCCGACCGAGAGGCCGCGCAGCATGTCATTCGCGCCGAGCTCCAGGATCACGAGATCCGGTTCGTCGGCCAGGCTGAAATCCAGCCGCGCTAGGCCGCCCGCCGTCGTATCGCCGGAAACGCCCGCATTGACGACCTTCGCGTCAAATCCGTCGGCGCGCAGCCGCCGCTCGAGCTGCGCCGGGAAGGAGTCCTCGGCGGAGAGTCCCAATCCCGCCGTCAGGCTGTCGCCGAAGGCTAGGATGGAAAGCTGCTTCGCCGCCGCGCAGCCCGCAAGCCCAAGAAACACGCCAAGAAACGCGGCAGCCACGATCGCCGCTTGGAAGACGCGCGCGAAAGCGCGATAACCGCCCGCGCCTTCCCGCGACGCAACCAGGGTCCCCGACGTGCCGCAGCCCTTGATCGAACTCATCGACGTTGACCTTGCGCTCGGCACAGGCGCCGCGCGCGTGCATGTTCTCAAAAATCTGTCCCTTACGATAGGGCAAGGAGAGGCGGTGGGGATCATCGGCCCGTCGGGCTCGGGAAAATCCACAGCTTTGATGACGATCGCGGGACTCGAGCGCCCCGACCGCGGCGCCGTCCGTATTGACGGGCGCGACATTACACGCATGGACGAGGACGCGCTCGCCCGCTTTCGTGGCGCAAACATAGGCATCGTGTTCCAATCTTTCCAGCTCATCCCGACCATGACCGCGCTGGAGAATGTCGCGGCTCCACTGGAGCTCGCCGGGCGCTCGGACGCCTTCGCGCGGGCCGCGGAGGAGCTGCGCGCCATGGGCCTCGGGCAGCGCCTGAGCCACCTGCCGCGCCAGCTTTCGGGCGGCGAACAGCAGCGGGTGGCGCTGGCGCGGGCGCTCGCCCCCGACCCGCTGATTCTGCTCGCGGACGAGCCGACGGGCAACCTTGACTCTGAGACAGGGGCTGCGATCATCGAGCTGATTTTCGAGCAAAAAGCGCGCCGCAATGCGACGCTGGCGCTCGTAACGCATGATCCAACGCTCGCGGCGCGCTGTGACCGCAGGATCAGCCTGCGCTCGGGGCGGCTGGCGCGGGAGCCTGAGCGCGCATCATGAGCAGACCGCCCTTCTTCATCCAGCGCCTGCCCCTCTCCCTGCGCTTCGCGCTGCGTGATCTCCTCGGCGACCCCAAGGGGTTTGGCGTCTTCATCGCCTGCATCGTCATCGGCGTTGCGGCGATCGCCGGCGTCAACGGCCTCTCGCATGCGCTGGAGCGCGGCCTCGCCCGCGAGGGCCGCACGATCCTGGGCGGCGACCTCTCTTTCAACTTCGGCCAGCGCGAGCTCTCGTCCGAGGAACGCGACTATCTGACCGCCCGCGGGCGTCTTGACGAGATCCTGCTCATGCGCGCCATGACGCGGCTCGAGCCCGTGCGCGAGGACTCAGATCCCGCGATGATCGAGATCAAGGCCGTCGATCCCGCGACCTATCCGCTGTTCGGGGCTCTCGAAACGAGCCCGCCGCTCGCCCCCGCCGTCGCACTCGCGCAAGAAGGCGACGCCTTCGGGCTCGTCGCCGATCCGATGCTGCTCGCGCGCCTCGACGCGAAGGTCGGCGACCGGCTCGCGATCGGCCCGGCGCATTTCGTCATCCGCGCCGCGCTCGCCGCCGAGCCCGACAAGCTCGCCGGCGGAATCGGCTACGGTCCGCGCGTGATCGTCTCGCGCGCCGGGCTCGCCGCCACCGGCCTCCTGCAGGAAGGCTCGATCATCCGGCGGCTCGCGCGGCTCGCGCTGCCCAATGCGCCGAGCGACGACGCCGTGACCCGCGCCGCTGACGCCGCCAACGCCGCTCTGCCGCGGGCGGGCTGGGACATCCGCAAGCGGGATTCGGTCTCGCCCCAGTTCACGCGCAACCTCGAACGCTTTTCGCAGCTGCTGACGCTCGTCGCGCTGACCGCGCTCGTCGCCGGCGGCGCCGGCGTCGCCAACGCCGTGCAAGGCCTGATCGAGCGCAAGCGCGCGAGCTTCGCAATCCTGCAGGCGCTTGGCGCGCCGGCGTCGCGCGTCTTCGCGATTGCGCTCGTCGAGGTGCTGCTCATGACGGCGCTCGCCATTGTCATCGGGCTTGCGCTCGGGGCGACAATTCCCTATTTCGCCGCCGAAGCGCTGCGTCGCGCGATAGAACTGCCCGTCACGGCGGACTTCGATCCCCCCTCGCTCGCGCTCGCGGCCTTCTATGGGCTGCTCGTCGCGCTCGTCTTCTCGCTCGCGCCGCTCGGGCGCGCGCATGACATTCCCGTCGCGGCGCTGCTGCGGGGCGACGCCGACGCCGGCTCGGCCAGGACGCCCCTGCCCTACCTCGTCGCCGCCGCTGGCGCGATGCTCGCTCTCGTCGTGACCGTGATGCTGTCGGCAGGAGACAGGAGGCTCGCCGGCGCCTTCATCGGCTGCGTGCTGGCGGCGTTTCTGCTGTTGCGGCTGGTCGCGGGTCTCGCGATGCGGGCCGCGCGCGCGCTGCCGCGCGCCCGCGACGCGCGCCTGAGGCTCGCGCAGAGCAACATCGCGCGACCGGGAAGCCTCGCGCCGACGCTCGTGATCTCGACGGGCGTCACGGTGACGCTGCTCGTCGCGCTCGCGCTCGTCGAGGGGGCGATCCACGCCGAGCTCGCGCGTTCGGGCTCAGGGGAAATTCCCCGCTTCTATTTCGTCGACGTGGCCAAAGCCGATTCTGCCGACTTCGCGCGCTTCCTCGAGGAGCAGGAGCCGAGCGCGCGCATCGATCGCATGCCCATGATGCGCGGGCGCATCGTCGCGGTGAAAGGCGTGCGCGTCGAGAAGCTGCAGGTCGGCCAGGACGCCGTCTGGGCGCTCGAAGGCGACCGCGGCGTCACCTTCTCCGCCGCGCCGCCGAAGGGCGCCCGGATCATCGAAGGCGCCTGGTGGAACGAGAACGAGAAAGCCCGCCTCGTTTCGATGGAATCGAAAGTCGCCGCGGGCATGGGCCTGTCGATCGGCGACGAGATCACCGTCAACGTGCTCGGACGCGAAATCACGGCGCGCGTCGCCAACCTGCGCAAGGTCGAGTGGCGCACGCTCGCGATCAACTTCGTCATGGTCTTCTCGCCGGCGACCTTCGCCGGCGCGCCCTACTCCGACCTTTACACCATCGGCTACGACGGCGAGGACGCCGATGCGCGCGACGCGCGGCTTGCGCGCGCGACGGCGAAACGTTTCCCCGCCGTCGCGGCGATCCGCGTCAAGGAGGCGCTGGAGACTGTGGACAAGATCGCAGACCAGCTCGCTTTGGCTGCGCGCGCCGCGGCGAGCCTTGCGATCGCGACGGCGCTGCTCGCGCTCGGCAGCGCCATCGCCGCCGGCCAGCGCGCCAGGCTGCACGACGCCGTGGTTCTGAAGACGCTCGGCGCGACGCGGCGCTGGCTGATCGCGGCCTACATCCTTGAGTTCGCAGTGCTCGCGGCGGCCGCCTGCGGCTTCGCGCTGCTGGCCGGCGCGGCGGCGGCCTACGGGATCGTCGAAGGCCTCATGACGCTGCCCTTCGTATTTCCAGCCGACGTCCTGGCGGCGACGACGCTCGGAGCGCTCGGCGCGACCCTGGCGCTGGGGCTCGCGGGAACCTGGACCACGCTCTCTCGCAAGCCCGGGCCGGAGCTGCGAAGCCTGTGACGGGCGCGCGGGCCTGCTTCACTCCGGCAGCACGCCGATCCGCTGCAGCAGCCAATAGGTCCCCGCGAGCGCGATCGCCGCGGAGAGCGCCCAGACGAGCTTCTCATTGCGCTTGCCGCCCGTGAAGCGGTCAATGGCCAAAAGGATCGGCAGCAGCAGCAGCACGATGGCGATCTGGCCGATCTCGACGCCGATGTTGAAACTCGCCAGCGCCGGCACGATCGTCTCGCGCTGAACGTTGAGCTCTTTCAGCCCGCTCGCAAAGCCGAAGCCGTGGACGAAGCCGAAGATGAAGGTCACGATCCATCGCCGGTCGGTATTGCGCGAAAAAAAGTTTTCGACTGCGACGAATATGATCGACAGCGCGATCGCGGACTCGGTGAGCGTCGTCGGCAGCGTCACGACGTCGAGCGCGGCGAGCGACAGCGTGACCGAATGCGAGATCGTGAAGGCCGTCACGATTTTCACTACCGGCCAGACGCGGCTCGCCCAGAGGATGACGGCGATCAGGAAGCAGATGTGGTCGTAGCCGGTCAAAATGTGCTCGATCCCGGCGGCGCCGAACTTCAGCATGATCTGCGAGGTCGTCTGCAACGGCTTTGTCAACTCGAGCGGGGGACTCTGGCCGTCGAGCATGATCTCGCCGGAGTTCGTTTCGCTCTTCAACGTCAAAAGCTGCTTGCCGCGCGGGCCTTGCGCCTGCAGCAGCTTGGTCGCGTCCCAGATCGTGAAGTTTCCGGCGCAGGAGAAGGTCAGGACGATGAGCGCGCTGTCCTGGTTGGTCGGATCTTCGCCGGCCTTGATGACCTTGCCGGAGCAGGTGCGCCCCTGCGCATCATGCATGCCGACACGGCGCTGCACGAACTTGCCGATCTCCGCCTCCAGCACGCCGGGCTGGGACAGGTCGACTCCGGGCCGCTCCGCCATGGTTTCGCTGAACATGCGCTCCAGGTCGGTCGCCAGGAACCCCACGTCCACGGTCCAGACGGCGCCAGCCTGCACGAGCTTCGCCGTCGATATGTCCGCCGTATGCGCGCTCGCGGGCGAAGCCAAGGCGAAGAGCAGCAGAAACAAGGCGGCGATCTTCGTCGTCAGCGGCTTCATGCGGCGGTTCCTGGAAGTTGGCGCGGGCTTGACCGCACTTTGCCAAAAGGATCGGCGCCGGGCAAGCTTTCGGCGGCGAACCGCCTGAGATATGAAGGCCTGACCCTCAGCGGACGAAGAGCCGGAGCGACCGCAATGCAGCGCGTGACCCTGACGATCGACGACGACCTTATGGAGAGTCTCGATCGCTACATGGAGGCGTCGGGACACCAGAATCGTTCGGAAGCGGTGCGCGATCTCGTGCGCGCAGGGCTGCTCACGCAGCCCTCGATCGATGACGACGCGCGCCGTTGCCTGGCGGCGCTCGTCTATGTCTACGACCACGAGACGCGGCAATTGTCGCGAAAGCTGCTCTCCGATCACCATAGCCACGCCGATCTCTCGATCGCCACGCTGCACGTGCACATCAGCGAGGACAGCTGCCTCGAGGTCTCGCTGCTGCGCGGACGCAAAGCGGAAGTCGAGCATTTCGCGCAGCATGTGATCGCCGAGCGCGGCGTGCGCTACGGCCAGCTCGTCGTCGTGCCGGCAAGCGCCGAGACGGCCGCAGAAGCCCTGTCGCCGGACCATGCCCACGAGCATTGATCATGCTTCAAACGGCGCGCCGGCGGCGATAGGCTGGGACGCAGGCGCGGAAGCCGATTTGCGACGCCGCGTGGCCGCCCCTCCTCGCCACAACCGATCATTAACCGTAATCTGTAACTATTGGGAAGTCAGCTGAATGGAGAGGTCGAATGTCAAATGTTTCCAAGATCGCTGTGGCGTTTGGCCTTCTCACGACCTGCATGTCCGCGGCGAGCGCCACGGCGCTCTATAATTCTCCGACGGGCGCCCCGCCCCCGGAAGCCCTGCGGCCAACAATCACGCCCGACATTGAGATTGCGCGACCGGCGTGGGACGGCTTTTACGTCGGCGCAAATGCCGGCGGCGCCTGGGGACTGGGCGGCCTGCCGAGCATCGCCACCCTCCCGACGCAGTTGCCGACCGACCCCTCGCTGCTGGAGATCGGAACCGGCGGCTTCCCCTCCAACATCGGCAGCTTCGTCGGCGGCGGTCAGATCGGCTACAATTATCAGTGGTCGACCGGCCTCGTGCTCGGACTGGAGGCCGACCTGCAGGGATTCACGGGCAAGAGCTCCGGCGCCCAAGGCAGCCTGGCCTACGACACATATTTCTCCTGCATCACGGAGCTCGGCGCGCTGAGGGCGTCGAAGCAGCTCGATTATCTGGGCACCGTCAGAGCGCGAATCGGCTATCCGGTGGCCGCGGGCCTGCTGCCGTACTTCACCGGCGGTCTCGCCTATGGCCACGCCAGCTTCAGCACCGCCCTGTTCGGCGTCGCTTACGCGCCCGACGGCACAGCTCTGGCCAGCGCGACCAGCGCCGCCAATTACTCCGACACGCGGGTCGGCTGGTCCGCCGGGGCCGGCCTGGAGCTGATGACCTTTCCGAACTGGAGCGCCAGGTTCGAATATCTCTATTACGATCTTGGAAGCGTGACCAAGGTTTCCCCCATCTTCAACTCATGGACCGGCTTCAACACGCCGGCCGTGGCGCAGTCCTCGGTTCGTTTCTACGGCAACATCGCCCGCCTCGGTTTGAGCTATCACTTCAACAATGCGACGCCTCCGGCCCCCGTTGTCGCCAAATACTGAGAAACGAGGGTTTGACCGGCTTCGTGCGGCGGGCGGCAGGAGGGAAGATGATCGGCTATGTGACCCTCGGAACGAATGACCTGGCGCGAGCGGCAGGGTTCTATGACGCGATCGCGGCCGAGCTCGGGGTGAGCCGAATGATGGAAACGGAGCAGTTCATCGCCTGGGGGGCGCCCGGCGGCGGCGCAGGGCTTGGCGTCACGAAGCCCTATGACGGGCGCGCCGCCACTGTCGGCAATGGCGTCATGGTGGCGCTGAAGGCCAAGGACCGCGCCCAGGTCGACCGTCTGCACGCCTTGGCGCTCAGTCTCGGCGGCGCCAACGAAGGCGCGCCGGGACCGCGCGGCGAGAATTTTTACGCCGCCTATTTTCGGGATCTCGACGGCAACAAGCTCAATGCGTTCGTGACCGGCTGAAAGCTGGGGGCGCATCAAGTCTCGCGCCGGCTGCATTCGGCGCCTCAGGAACGGTGAACCTACGCAAGCTTGGAAGGTATTTACCTCAAATTGCGCTGGCCGGGTTTATCTCCGCCGCCATCAAATTTGTGAAATGACGGGAAAGCGGCGGGCGCATCGCGACTGCGGGCGAGATGGACCCCCACCCCGCCCCTCCCCCTTGCAGGGGGAGGGAGGACCGTGTTGTCCAGCCTGGACAGAAGGGTGACGAATTGGCCCGGTAAGATGGGTGACAATTTTCTAGCGGTTGGGAGGGCCAACCGATGTCTTGGCGAGAGAACTGCAAGATGGACGAACGGGTGCGGTTTATCGCGGCGGCGACTGGAGGCGAGTGGTCGATGACGGCGCTTTGCGAGGAGTTCGGGATCGGCCGCAAGACGGTCTACTGAGGAACATCTTTTGAGACGCGCGCGAACGTGTAGCAGTCGCCCAACACGCCTACGCCGCCTGCCACAGTTCCATCGAGAGCGATGATATGCTCTGGTTCGCTCAGACACCAGACGAAGGAACCCCAGGCCAAGTTCGGAACCGCCTTTTTGAAGGCCGCGGCGTCGCGATCCTGAAACGCCGTGACGAAGAGCATCTGCGTAGCCTTGAAGCCGGCGCCAGAGCCGAGTTCCAAAAGCGCGTCGCGCCTAGCTTCGGTGATTGGTCCGTCGGTCGCCACGATTTCGATGAACACGAGCAACGGTTCCTTCGGCGCCAGGTCGACAAGGATCATGTCGGGGAGCAACTTGTCAGTTTCGATCTTCAGCCCCAGAGACTGGGCCAGTTGGTCATCGCGCTGAACGACCTTGTTCCCGCTCTCCGAAATCCATAACACCGCGGCGTCGCCCAAAAACCGTGGCGCAAACACCTCGACAACGGCTTTGGTGATGACGGAAGAAAGCCCGGCTTCCATGTGTCGAGTCTCAAGATTCGGCAGCGTGACGAGAATCTTGGACTGAGCGGCTGTCGCCGATCGCTGTTGCAGACGTATGCGCGCGAGAGCGCCAGCAGACAGATGGCGATCCTGCCACGCCGTTATCGCCGCCTCCAAGGGTTCGTCCTTCAATGCCGGATCGAACAGAGCGGCAAAACCCGATTGCAGAGCGTAACGGCCTCTCGACGAAGTGGTCGGCAGGCCGGAGCGGGCAACTACCGCGCCTACACGCACCAGCCCATCGCGCAAAGTCTCATCTCGGATTGGCTCTCGCGTGTTGTCCTGAAACCATCGATCGGCTGGCGCCACGAAGCCAGGCTTCTCCACAGCGACGAAATAGTCGCCACGGTCTTTATCCTTGCGTTTCCGCGACTGCCGATCTCCCATGCGATACACGTGCTTTGGCGCAATCCAAAGTCCGGCGCCTTCCACTGCTCCGACATAGAGCATGACGAACACGGCGCGAGCGGCCATCTCGCGTGTGCAGTAGCCGCGCTGCGGGGTTCCTTCAGGAAAAACCGTCTGCAGACGTCGACGCATGGCGTTCACGTCGGAGAGCGGAGGCAGCGTCTGCTCACGCATAGGCGGCCTTTATCACGGCCTCAATTTCCTTTTTCGATGCTCTCAATGCAATCAGCCGAGCGAGCTCGGCCACCTTCGCCGGCGTCGGCAGCGGTAATTCTTTCAGTTCGAACGCCGAAACGGCGACCGAACCGTTTATGCAGCGGAAGGCCGCGTCGACGGTCAGGGAGCTGAGCAAGGCGGCGATGACAGCGGCGGAGACAAACGGCTCGGGCTCCAGTGAACGAATCATATTGAGATGATTCTCGACGATCACGCCTTTGTGGTTCCGGACAAAAGAAGCAGGCATTTCTGCGGCGATCAGCCGCCGTGGCTGCTCCTTCGCGGTGGTGCGTTGGAGGAGGATGCAAGGCTGCGTGACGATGAGCCAATCGTCTTTCGGCAGCCGAGCATCGAACCAAGGCGCGTGATTGCGCTTCTCGGCGCGCCAATGAAAACGCCCGTCGGCAGTAACCGACTCCGCCCAAACGACGGGATATGACGATGAGCGCCTGACGTTCGAAAATTGATCTTTGAACCGGTTCCAGACCAACGGGCCGGTTGAAACGCCGTAGCCATAATCGGACAGCCTATGGGGCATGGCGCGCAAGCGACGAGTCAAAGTGACTTGTTCGGGCGTCCGGGGAAGAAGCCACGGCGCGTCACGATGCGCCGGCAGTTGGAATGTTCCAGCCTGGCGGAATGACGTCCGATTCGGGCCGCCGGTAATGAAGCCCACCCTGCCGCTACGACCCGAGCCGCCCCGACGGTAGGTCGCCAACATCGTTTCCTGCAAAACATCAGCGAAGACACCACCGCGCTCATGCACGAAACTCACCGCGATGGGCGGCGCTTCGTTGACCAGAACCTTGCGCAGCTCCTTGTAATAAAGGCCGGAAAGCATCGATGTCGGCGTAACATAGCCGACGACGCCGCCTTCCTTGACCCAGCGCAATGCGGCATCGGTAAAAAGTCCGTAAAGATTTGCATGCCCAAAAATGCTTCGTCGATAGCACGCGAGGCGTTCACGAGTGGGCGTAACGCGACCATATGGCGGATTGCCAATCACCAGGTCGAACTTTCCGCAGTCGTCGGGCCGCAATTCAAGGCTGTCACGGACATCGACCAGCTTTGGCGCCGGGCGACCCGCAGCCCGGATCAGGTCCTTCAGCGCCAATTCAATGGTCGCTTGCGCCAACCATGCGCCGAAGGCGTCTTGCTCGAACCCATGCAGGCGCGCCGCGATTTGCTGGAGTATGAATGCCGGATTCGATCCACTCATGGCAGCCGCCATCCGCAACGCCACTGGCAGCAAAAAGGCGCCGCCTCCACAAGCAGGATCAAGCACGCGCGCGCTCTTCCACTCGACTCCTGCTTCTTCAGCCATCTCGATCAACTGGCTGACAAGTGTAGGGGGCGTGTAAAAAATTCCGTGATCTGCGCGATGCTTTTCGGGCAGCGCAGTCGTGTAGATGGCGCCGGCGAGATAGGCTGCCTTTGACGGATCCAAGGAGGCCAGCGCAGCGCCAATCTCCTCAGCGGTTTGGCGGGCTTCCGGCGATAACGAAAGAAGTTTGACCTTGGGGGGCTCCATCAGCGAAGGCGACATATCGAACGCCTGACCACACGCTTCCATAACCGCAAAGGTAAAGCTTTGCGCGAACGACACTCGATTTTCTTCGGCGATCCGGCTCGATAGGAGTCGAGCAATCTCGCGATCAAACTTCGCCCGAGCGTCGGTTTGCGCCTCCGCTTTGCGGGTCTGTTCTAGCCTTGCCATATGTCTTCCTAGTCGATTAGGTCAACGCATGGAACATATCATGAACAGGCTCGCAGGTCAGCGACAAATTGTCAAGCTGTGCTGCGATTGGGCTTCGTCCTCAGCAGTGGAAGGCGCCCGACGCAACCTTACGCTACGCCTCCTCCATCGCCTCCAGCTCCGCGATGAGTCCTTCGATCATCTCGAGCCCGATGCTCCAGAATGCCGGATCGCGCGCGTCAAGGCCGAAGGGTTTCAACAGCTCGTCATAGGGTTTCGAGCCGCCCGCCTCGAGCAGCGCGAAATAGCGCTCGGCGAATCCTTCATGCGCTCTCTGGTAAACGCCATAGAGCGAGTTCACGAGGCAGTCGCCGAAGGCGTAGGCGTAGACGTAGAAGGGCGAATGGATGAAGTGCGGGATATAGGCCCAGAAGCTGCGATAGTTCGGCCCGAGCCGGATCGACGGCCCGAGGCTCGATCCCTGCACGCTCATCCAGATGTCGCAGATCTGCTCGGCGGTCAGCTCGCCCTCGCGCCGCTGCGTATGCAGTTCGCGCTCGAAGGAATAGAAGGCGATCTGCCGCACCACGGTGTTGAGCATGTCCTCGACCTTGGCGGCGAGCATGGCGCGGCGCTCGGTCTCGTCGGTCGCGCCCTGCAGCAGCTTGCGGAAGGTCAGCATCTCACCGAACACCGAGGCGGTCTCGGCGAGAGTCAGCGGCGTCGGCGCCATCAGAGCGCCCTGTCGCGCCGCGAGCCGTTGGTGCACGCCATGTCCGAGTTCATGCGCAAGCGTCATCACATCGCGAGGCTTGCCCAAGAAGTTGAGCAGCACGTAAGGGTGCGCGGAGGGCACGGTCGGATGCGCGAAGGCGCCCGGCGCCTTGCCCGGGCGCACCGGCGCGTCGATCCAGCCCTTATCGAAGAACTCGCCGGCGATCTCGGCCATGCGCGGCGCGAAGCTCGCATAGGCCGAGAGGACGACCCCGCGCGCCTCTTCCCAGCCATAGGCGCGCACCGGAGCCATCGGCAGCGGCGCATTTCGATCCCAGTAGTCGAGCGCCTCGACCCCGAACCATTTGGCCTTCAGCTTGTAGTAGCGATGCGAAAGCCGGGGGTGCGCCGCCTCGACCGCGGCGACAAGCGCGTCGACGACCTCGCCCTCGACGCGATTGGCGAGGTGACGCTGACCGGCGACATCCGTGAAGCCTCGCCAGCGGTTGGAGATCTCCTGATCCTTGGCGAGGGTGTTGGCGATGAGCGAGAAGAGTCGCAACTTTTCGCTGAGCGTCTTTCCGATCGCCTCCGCGGCCTCTCGCCGCACTTCCGGGCGCGTGTCCTGCAGCAGGTTCAGCGTCGGCTCGATCGCGAGCGATTCGCCGCCGACGGCAAAGCGCAGCTCGGCGATCGTCTCGTCGAAGAGCCGCTGCCAGCTGCTCGCGCCCGTCGTCGACTTTTCGTGGAACAGCTCCTCTAGCTTGTCGTCGAGCTCGTACGGCTTTTCCTTGCGGATGTCCTCGAGCCACGGTCGCCAATGCGCGAGCGGGGCCTCCTGCGCCAGGCGCGCGAGCAGCGCATCGTCAAGGCGATTGAGCTCCAGCTGGAAGAACAGAAGCTGCGTCGAGGCGGCGACGATCTTGTCGCGCGCGTCCGCATAGAATTTGCCGCGCCCCGGATCCGAGACATCGCCGGCGTGAAGAAGCGAAGCATAGGCCATGATGCGCCCGAGCAGGTCCTGCAGCGCCTCGTAGCGCGCGATCGCATCCGCGAGCCTGGCGCGCCCGTCGGGTTCTGCGGCGATCTGCGCGAGCCTGCCGCGGTAGTCGACCCCAAACGCCGCGGATTCTTTTTCCGCTCGCACGAAATCGGCTTTCAGCGCCGCAGAGTCGGGCCCGGCATAAAGATCGCCGAGGTTCCATTCGGGCAGATCCCCGAGGCTTTGTTGCAGTTGCGGAGCGGACGACATGCTCGTGTGATTCCCGAAGGTTCGAAGGCGAAGTCCGCCTTAATAAGGGCGGCGCCCGCCTGCGATCAAGCCGGACCGGCGGCGCGCTAAGGGGAACGGCGAGCGCGCGCCGCCTTAACAGAAGCCTAATCGGAACATATTGTTATGATTAAAATATGAGATAAGAGCTGCGCCCAAATTAACGCCGCCTTTACCCTGGCGCCCGACGATGCGCGAAGCCTCACGGCGGCTTGCGGCAAGGGACCATCGGCGCGAAAGCGCCGTCACGAAGGGCGCTTATGAATTCCATCATTCTCATTGCCGATGACGATCCCGTGCAGCGGCGTCTGCTCGAAGCCATGACGCGACGATTCGGCTATGAGGTCGAGACGGTCGAGGGCGGCGAGCAGGCGCTTGCGCGCATGTCGCAGGCGACCGCGGCGCCCGTTGCGCTTCTCGTGCTTGACCTCGTCATGCCCGATCTCGACGGCATGGGCGTGCTCGCGCGCATGCGCGAGCAGAAGATCTCCGCGCCCGTCATCGTTCAGACCGCGCATGGCTCGATCGAGACCGTTATTTCGGCGATGCGCGCCGGCGCCCGGGATTTCGTCGTCAAGCCCGTCAACGCCGAGCGTTTGCAGATCTCGATCAAGAACGCGCTCTCCAACGATGCGCTGGCGGGCGAGGTGCGCCGCATCAACCGCCGCGCGCAAGGCGTATTGACGTTCAAGGACATCGTCTCGCGCAGTCCCGAGATGGCGCGCGTGATCAGGCTCGGCGAGCGCTCCGCGCATTCCACGATCCCGGTGCTGATCGAAGGCGAGTCGGGCGTCGGCAAGGAAATCGTCGCGCGCGCGATCCAGGGCGCCTCCGACCGCCGCGGCAAGGCCTTCATTACGGTAAACTGCGGCGCGCTGCCCGCCAATCTCGTCGAGTCGATCCTCTTCGGTCACGAGAAGGGCGCTTTCACGGGCGCGACGGAAAAGCATGTCGGCAAGTTCGTCGAAGCGAATGGCGGCACGCTGTTTCTTGACGAGATCGGCGAGCTGCCGCTCGATCTGCAGGTGAAGCTGCTGCGCGCATTGCAGGAAGGCGAAATCGACCCGATCGGGTCCAAGCGCCCGACGCGCGTCGACATTCGCCTGATCTCGGCGACGAACCAGAACCTCATCGAGCTCGTGAAGCGCGGCAAGTTCCGCGAGGATCTGTTCTATCGCTTGAACGTCTTTCCCATCAGCATCCCGCCGCTGCGCGCCCGCCGCGAGGACATCCCGGATCTTGCGCGGCGCTTCTGCGCGCGCTTCGCCGCAGAAGAGGGCCGCAACATCCGTGGACTTACGCACGAGGCGGTCTCGCTGCTCTCCTCTTACGACTGGCCGGGCAATGTTCGGCAGCTCGAAAACGCGGTGTTTCGCGCGATCGTGCTCGCCGAGGGCGATGAGCTCACAATCGCCGAATTCCCGCAGGTCGCGTCCCATGTCGCAGGCTTCGACACGCGCCCGCCGCCGCTGCCGGCGCCCGTCGCGCTCGCGCCAACGGCGCCCCGCGAGCGCGAGATCGTGCGCGTCGAGGTGCGCGACCCCAACGCCCTGTCGCTGCTCGGACCGGCTGGCGAAATGCGCAAGATGGAGGATATCGAAGCCGAGACGATCCGCTTCGCGCTCGCGCATTACCGCGGCCAGATTTCGCAGATCGCCAGGCGCCTCGGCATCGGCCGCTCGACGCTCTATCGCAAGATGAAGGAATATGGGCTCGGCGACGCGACCGAGGCCGAAGCCGCGGAGGCCGAGGAAAGCCTCGTGGCCTGAACCGCCGCCCTGTGGCAAGGTGGCGCCTCGCAAAGGAGGCGCGCCATGGCTGGGCTCTACGACATCGAGGCGAAGACGATCGACGGACGCACGCTGAAGCTCGGCGATTACGCGGGCAAGGCGCTCCTCGTCGTCAATGTCGCGAGCAAGTGCGGCTTCACCCCGCAATATAAGGGGCTCGAAGCGCTCTATCGCAAATATGCGCCGAAGGGCTTGGTCGTGCTCGGCTTCCCCTGCGATCAGTTCGGCCATCAGGAGCCCGGAGCCGAAGCCGAGATCGCGTCGTTCTGCTCCGTGACCTATGACGTGACCTTCCCGATGTTTTCGAAGATCGAGGTCAACGGCGCGGGCGCGCATCCGCTTTACGTATGGCTGAAGCACGAGGCGCCCGGCCTGCTCGGGACCGAGGCGATCAAGTGGAACTTCACGAAGTTCCTGGTCGACAAATCCGGAAAGGTCGTCAAGCGCTACGCGCCGAACGACGCGCCGGAAAGCATCGGCGGGGACATTGAGGCGGCGCTGGCGTAAGGGCGAGGGAGCAGCTTGCTCGTTCAAACTCACGCGTGGGCAAGGGGGTCGTCCTCCCGAGAAGCCGTCCCAACCTCGCGCCCGAAGCGTTGAGGTTTGCCTTCGCGCGCCGCATAGCCTATTGTAGGCAAAATCACTATTTCGAAAGGGCCGACCATGGACGAAGCTGTTTCCGCGGCGGAGGCCAACCGCAGGTTCTCGGCGATCTTGCGCTATGTGCGCGAGGGACGCAGCTTCGTTGTGACGAGCCACGGAAGGCCGGTGGCTCGCATCGTGCCCGCAACTCAGCACGAAGCGTTGATGGGAGCGGGGCGATCGGCCCTCTTAGCGCGCCTCGCCCGGCAGCCTGTAACTGAAATCGGACGCTGGTCCCGAGACGAGCTCTACGAGGACGAAAGCTGAGGGTCGCGCTGGACACGAACATCCTCGTGTACGCCGAAGGTGTCAATGGCGCTCCGAGGCGCGACGCCGCGCTCGAGCTGCTGACTGCGCTGCCGAAGGACTTTATCGTGGTTCCAGCACAGGCTCTTGGCGAACTGTTCCATGTGCTTGTCCGCAAGGCGGGAAGATCGCGAGCGGAGGCCTGCGCCGCGGCTTTGAGCTGGCAGGACGCCTACACGCTGGCGGGGACATCGCCACAAGTCATGCTTGCTGCATTCGATCTGGCGACGCATCACAATTTTGGCATTTGGGACGCAGTGATCTTGTCTGCGGCGTCGCACGCCGGATGTCGCCTGCTTCTTACCGAAGACCTGCACGACGGGTTCACCTGGAGCGGCCTCACAGTGGTCAATCCTTTCGCCTCGCCGCGCCATCCGCTTCTGATCACTCTGCTGGACGGCGTTTCCGAGTAGCTTTTCCACCACGAAGCTGGGTCAGCTCTTCTTCACTCGCGCAGCAAGCGCCCCAACGGCCGCCACGCCGCCACCACCAACACCCCGGCCAACGCAGCAACGCCCGCGATCATCACGAAGAAAGCGACGCCGGAGAGGCTCGACCAGAAGCCGCCGAGCCAGCCGGCAAAAAAATTGCCGACGAAGCTCGACGCGAGCCACAGGCCCATGACGACCGAACGGGCGCTCGCCGGCGCGATGCGCGAGACGAGCGACAGCGAGATCGGCGAGAAGAAAAGCTCCGAAGCCGTGATCACGGCGAAGTAGACGAGAAGCCACAGCCAGCTCGCCTTTCCGCCGCCGCCGGCGAAGGCGGCGAGCGCCAGAACCAGATAGCCGAGCGCCACCCCGAAGCAGCCGATCGCGAGCTTGGCGAGCGTCGAGGGCTCGCAGCCTTTGCGCGAGAGCCACGCCCACCAGGCGACGAGCGGCGGCGTGAACAGGAAGACCATCAGCGGATTGAACGCCTGGAACCAGGTGACGGGAATTTCTCCCTTCCAGACCAAAAGATCGACGCTGCGATCGGTGAAGCCTTCCGCCCAAAGCGCGATCG
>DATHCI010000104.1:0-4034 GCA_035319645.1 Methylocystis sp.
TCGGCGGCGATCTGCGCCCAATCGAGCGTTTCGAGATGCGTTTCCGTCAACAGGGGCTCCGCGAAGCTGAGGTCGCTGTCATGGCCGCAATCCCCGCGGCCTTCCACCCGATTCCGGCGCGCGCTTCATTCGCATGCGACGGCGAGGGTAGGATGGGGCAATGGCTCGACGAGCCTCGGCGCCCAAAAATTCGATGGCATGGGCTCCCTTCTCCCCTTGCGGGAGAAGGCGCGGGATGAGCAACTGTGAAGGTTTGCGTAGCCCGGCGCTCGGCCGGGCTCAAGGCTGGCGCGTTCCGCGCCCCCGCCTCCGGCGGCTTCGGCCTTGACCCCGTCCGCCCACCGGTCTTTTGGGCCAGCAAGCAGTCGGCGCGATGCGCCGACCGGCGGGCGCTCGAGGCTTGGCTCATGGGGCGGCGCATGCCGACGGGCTCCAGGTCTGATCGCGCGCGAGCATGGTGTTGAGGATGACGATCAGCTTGCGCATGCAGGCGATGATGGCGACTTTGGCCGGCTTACCCTTGGCGATAAGCCTCCGATAGGTGGCCTTGAGCACCGGGTTGTGCTGCGTGGCGGCGCCCATGACCGGCATATAGAGCAGGTTGCGGAGCTTGCGGCGTCCGCCCTTGATGCTGCGGGCGCCCTTGCGGTCGCCGCTGTCGTCGTCATAGGGCGCGGCGCCGACGAGCGCGGCGGCGGCCTGGTTGCTGATGCGTCCGAGCTCGGGCGCCCAGGCGATCACGCCGGCGACCGTCTGGTCGGCAAGCCCCGGCACGCTCTCGATGATCTCAGCGCGGCGCGAAAAGCCTGGGTTGGCCTTGATCTTGGCGGCGATCGCGGCGTCGAGCTTGCGCCGCTCAGCCCGCGTCGCCTTGGCGAGCGCGCGCAGCGCTTTGGCGACAAGGGGCGGTGGTTGATGTTCGCCCTGCTGCTTGATCCGATCTTCTATGTCTTTGAAGGCGGCGCGGGCCTGAACCAGCCGATCGACCTCCTCGCGCGCGCGATCCTGCGGCTGAGCGCCGGCGATGGGAAACGTCTCTGCAAACCAGGCGATCGTCTCGGCGTCGATCCGATCGTTCTTGGCGAGCCGTCCGGCCGCCTTGGCGAAATAGCGGATCCGCTTCGGATCGACAATGACGACGTCGACCCCGGCGGTCCGCAGGACTTCCGCTTAAGCTGCGCTCGTAGCCGCCGCTCGCCTCCATGACCGCCCGGCCGATCCGGTTCGCCCGCACCCACAAAATCAACTCGGCCTCGCCTTCCGGCGTGCTTCGCGCCGAAAAGCGCAGTCCGTCGCAACGAATGCAGGCGTCGACTTTGCTCTTTGCGACGTCGAGGCCGACAATGCGCGTCTCCTGTGGCATACTTCCGCTCCCTTCCTTGCTCGTGCGGGCTCTCACGCCCATGCAACTGTTCGGGTTGAAGGAAGACGCTGGACCTGTCCCTCGCTCATCCTCAGGGTTCGCCTTTGGGGTGCACGGGCTCAGATCCGGCGACGGGCGGTTGTTGGAGCAACCGCCCGCCGGCCGACTCTCTCACGTTTCGCGGACACAAGGGGTTGCCGCCGCCAGAACTGGTCGAGGGACACGCACACTCTACGACCCCGGCGGTTTGGTTGATCCCGGCGCTTGGCCGCGCCTCTCACCCCCGGCCCCTCTCCCCTTGTGGGCTAGCGTGCGCACACATTTGAGTCGCGGGCGGGTCAAGCATTTTCTTCCTTGATCAGGGAGGATCGTGTGTGATTCTGTATCGGCCGACCCTTGATTCGGAGAGGATCGGCGATGGCGGATTTGAGCATTGGGTGCTTCGGCGACGTGCGGCTCGAAAAAAGGGGCGGCAGGCGCGGGAGCGCATGTGCGTGCGCGTCAGCACGGGCATGCGCGAGCTGGCCGACAATCGGGCGGAGATGGTCGGGCTGGCGCGCTTCTTCCGCAACCCGAGAGTGACGGCTGACGAAATCCTGCGCACGGCGGCGGCGCGGACGGGCGCCGCGGCGGCCGGGCGGCACGTCCTTTTGATCGAGGACACGAGCGAGATCAACTACCAGGCCAAGGACAAGCGCAAGCGCGGCCTCGGCCGGGTGGGCAATGGCGCGGACGTCGGCCTCTTCGTGTATCCGGCGCTGGCGGTCGACGCCGAGGGCGGCGCCGTTCTGGGGCTCGCCAGCGCGACGATCTGGCGGCGGACCCGAGTCAAGGAGGACCACGACCAGAGCCTGCCGATCGAGGAGAAGGAAAGCCACCGATGGATCGCCACGGCGTTGAAGGCGAGAACCTTTCTGAGCACGGCTGCGCTCGTCACCCTCATCGCCGACCGGGAAGCCGACATCTACGAGCTGTTCGCCCGCGTGCCCGACGAAAAGACCCATGTGCTGGTCCGCGCGGCGCGCGATCGGGCGCTGGCCGACGTCGGCGGCCGGATGCTGGCCAAGATCGCCGCCCAGCCGGAAGCCGGCCGTGTGGCCTTCGATCTGCCCGGCCGTCCCGGTCGAACGGCGCGCCAGGTCGCTTTGGCGGTGCGCTTCTGCCCGGTCACGCTGCGCCAGCCGCAGCGCGGCGCCGACCGGCGCGACCCGCCTGAGCTGAGGCTCAACCTGGTCGAGGCGCGCGAGATCGACCCGCCGCCGGGCGAAGAGCCGATCATGTGGCGTCTGTTGACCACCCATCCCGCCTCCACGCTTGCCGAAGCGGCGTGGATCATCGACCTCTATCGCTGCCGCTGGATCGTCGAACAGCTCTTCCGCACGCTGAAATCGCAGGGCCTGGACCTCGAAAACAGTTTCTTGAGCGACGGCGACGCGCTCGAACGCCTGGCGGCGACCGCGCTCATCGCCGCCGCGAGCGTCATGCAACTCGTCCAGGGCCGCGGCGAGGCCGGTGCGACGCTGCCGGCTTCGCGCGTCTTCAGCCCGGCCGAAATCTCCGTCCTGGAGGCGCTGGCCCGCAAGTTCGAAGGCAAGACCGAAAAGCAGAAGAACCCTCACCCCAGGCACAGCCTCGCCTGGGCGGCTTG
This sequence comes from Methylocystis sp., assembly GCA_035319645.1. Classification (GTDB taxonomy): domain Bacteria; phylum Pseudomonadota; class Alphaproteobacteria; order Rhizobiales; family Beijerinckiaceae; genus Methylocystis. The sequence continues at coordinate 3,012 of DATHCI010000104.1, forward strand.
GTCCATCGCCCGCGCCGGCGGCTGGAACGGCTACGCCAGCGAGCGCCCGCCCGGTCCCATCACCTTCGCCCGCGGCCTGCGCCGCTTCCACGCCATCATGGATGGCTTCGCTCTCGCCGCCAACAACGCCCGTGAACCCCATCGACAGCCGCCCGAATCAAATGTGTGCGCACGCTAGCCCACAAGGGGAGAAGGTGGGCGAGCGCTTTGCGGGAGAACGTGCAGATCGCTGCGTCTCGCGATCGGGAATGGCGGCGGCGTTCGGCGTGGCGCTCGCGACGCTCGCCTTGGCCGCGCCGGTGTCTGCGCGGACGCTGAGACTCGTCGCCCTCGGCGACAGCCTCACTGCCGGCTTCGGCGTTCCGGCCGGCAAGGCGTTTCCGGACCAGCTCGAGGCGGCGCTCAAGGGCAAAGGGTTCGACGTGAGGGTGGTCAACGCCGGCGTCTCGGGCGACACGGCCGCCGACGGCCTCGCTCGCTATGACTGGGCGGTTCCCCCCGACGCCGACGCGCTCATCGTCGAGCTCGGGGCGAACGACATGCTGCGCGGCCTCAAGCCGGACGAGACGAAAGAGACGCTGTCGCTGATCCTCGACCGGGCGGACGCCGCGCATCTGCCGACCCTTCTCGCCGGCATGCGCGCGGCGCCCAATCTCGGCGCGCCTTACGCGCAAGAATTCGACGCGATCTATCGGCCGCTCGCGCAGGCGCACGGCGCGATCCTCTACCCGTTCTTCCTTGACGGCGTCGCCGGCGACCCGAAGCTCAACCAGCCTGACGGCCTCCATCCGACGCCCGCAGGCGTGGCGGTGATCGTGCAGCGGATTCTGCATTCGGTGGAAGAGCTGCTCGTCCGGGCGAAGCGGTAGAAATCCTGCTGTCATGCCCCAACATGGCCGCCGACGTTCGGCGCTTCCGATGGATCCGTCTCTTGAGGACGCCGGGGAGGCGGACCGGCCGCTGCCGGTCGGCGGCTTCAAGGGCACGCCCGAGGAGATCGAGCGACAGTGGTACGACGAGGTT
>DATHCI010000105.1:0-21616 GCA_035319645.1 Methylocystis sp.
GGCGGCGTCTCCAGCACGCCCGGATTTTCGGCGCGCAAATAGCCGAGCATGACGTTCGGACCGCGCACGAGCAGCCGCCCGCCGTCCTCGATCCCGGCTACGGGCTCGAGCCGGCTCTCGACTCCAGGCATGAGTCGCCCGACCGTGCCGAACTTGTTGTGCATCGGCGTGTTCAGCGCCAGCACGGGCGAGGTCTCGGTGACGCCGTAGCCTTCGAGAATCCGCACCCCGAATTTCTCGCTCCAGACGGCGCGCGTTCCCGCCTTCACGGGCTCGGCGCCGGCGACGACATAGCGGATCGAGCGGAAGTCATAGGCATTGGCGACGCGCGCATAGCCCGCGAGGAAGGTGTCGGCGCCGAACAGGATCGTGGCGTTCGAGGCGTAGACGAGCTCCGGCACGATCCGATAATGCAGCGGCGAAGGATAGAGATAGATCGGCACGCCGGAGACGAGCGGCAGCATGAAGCCGACCGTGAGGCCGAAAGAGTGGAACATCGGCAGCACGTTGAAGAGCCGGTCGTTGCGCCCGAAATCGATGCGCGCGGCCGCCTGCGCGGCGTTCGTCAGCATGTTCCTGTGCGAGAGCGCGACGCCCTTCGGCGAGCCCTCCGAACCCGAAGTGAAGAGAATGGCCGCGATATCGTTCGGCGAGCGATCGGCGAGCGGGCGTGCGCAGGCCAATAGCGCGCGCAGCCGGTCGGTTCGGGTGACCTGCGCGCGCAAGTCCTCCAGATAGACAAGGCGCGCGCCGGCTTCGAGTTCGTGGACGAGCTTTTCGAGCCGACCCTTATCGATGAAGGCGCGTGAGGTCACGATCGTCTGCGCCTTCGCCGCCTTGAGCCCCGAGAGGATGTTGGACGCGCCTGCCGTGAAGTTGACCATCGCCGGGACGGCGCCGAGCGACTGCAGCGCGATGAAAGCGACCGCGGCGCCGTTGCTGTTTGGCAGCATGAGGCCGACGGCCTCGCCGGGAGCGACGTTTGGCGAGAGCTTCTCGCCGAGCGCGCGCGCGCCGACGAGCAGCCTGCGATAGGTCAGCTTGCCGGCGAGCGGATCTTCGAGCGCGACGCGCGACAGCCCGTTGGCGCGCGCCGCCTCGACGACCGCGGCGAACAGCGTGCGGTCTATGTTGGTCGTGCGGAAGACGAGGTCCGACATGATTTGATAGAGCGCCAAGCCCGCGGCGTGGCGACGCGCCCGGCCTTTCAGGTTCTCGTCGATCGTCAGACGCTGCGGCTCCAGCACGGTGAGCCTGAACTTCGGGAACCAGCGTCGGCGCCTCTGGCCGCGCGACAGTCGCGCAAAGATCGTCGCCTCGGGGCCCTCGATGCGCACCGGCACGACCATCGCGCCGGTCTTGTCGGCGATGAGGCCGGCGCCGTCATAGACCTTCATAAGGCTGCCCGTGACGGTCAGCCGCCCCTCAGGGAAGATCACGAGCGGATCACCCGCCTTCACGGCGTTGACGAGCGTGCGGGTCCCCATCGGCTTCGTCGGATCGAGCGGGATGGCGCGCGAATATTTCAGGAAGGGCGCGACCCACCAGGCCTTGGCGATCGTCGCATCGATCGCAAACACGGGCTCCCGCGGCAGCACGCAGAGCGCCAGCGCCCAGTCGAGAAAGCTCACGTGGTTCAGCGCGACGATCGGATTGGGGCCGGCGGCGTCGAAATTCTCCAGCCCCTTGATCTCCAGCCGATAGAAGGCGCGGAAGATGATGGAGAGCGCGTCGAGGATCCAGGAGTTCAGGACATTGCGAAAAATCCAGACGGCGGCGCCCGCGGCGAAGGCGGCGACGCCGATGAAGAGCGCAGAAATCGGCGCGCCCTGAGCCTGCAGGCCGGCGACGACGACTCCGCCGAGCACCATCGCGGCGGCGTTGAGCACATTGACCGCCGCGACGATGCGCGCGCGCTCGGAAGCTTCGGAAAAGGCCTGCAGAGCGGCGAAGGCGGGCACGACGATGAGGCCGCCGGCGATCGAGAGGAGCGTGAGGTCGATGAGCGCGCGCCAGGCGCCGCTCTGCGCGAAATAGGCGGCGGGTTGGAGCGTCTCCGCACTCCCCGCATCGCGGAAGGCCAGCATGATTCCAAGGTCGAGCGACGCGAGCGCGGCGACGCCGGCGCCGATGGCGGCGGGCAGCAGCACGATGCGCCCGTGCAGCAGGAGGGCGGCGAGTCCGGAGCCCACGCCGATGGCGATGGCGAAGGCGGCGAGATGAATCGTCGCGACCTGCTCCGCGCCGTGCATGGTCTGTGCGACGAGCGTCGGCAGCAGCGACATGACGATGGCGCCGATCAGCCAGAATATACTGGTGACGACGCCGAGGCGCCAGAGCTTCTTCGCGCGCCAGAGCACGCGCAGCAGCGCGAAAGTCGAGCGGAATATATTGGGGTCGAGGACGAGCCCCGCGTCAGCGCGCGGCGTCGCAGGGATGAGCTTCGCGGCGCCGTAGCTCGCGACAGCGAAGCTTATCATGCCGACCGCGAGCAGATGCGCGTCTCCGCCCCCGGCCATCGCGGCGCCGCCGGCGATCGTGCCGAGCAGGATCGCGATGAAGGTCGCGGCTTCGACCAGCGCATTGCCTGCCGGAAGCTCCTCGCGCGTCAGGCAATCGGGAAGAATGCCATATTTGACCGGCCCGAACAGCGCGCCGAGGGCGCCGAAGAGAAACAGCGCCAGGAACAGCAGCGGCGTCGAGCCCGCATAGAAGCCCAGCGCGGCGACGCCCGCGGCGCCGATCTCGACGAGCTTCAGCCGCTGCGCGACGAGCGCCTTGTCGAATTTGTCGGCGAGCTGGCCGCCGAGCGCCGAGAGGACGAAATAGGGCGCCATGAGGGTCACGCCGCCGAGCGTGACGAGCGAAGCGCCGCCCTCGCCGCCGACCTTGAACAAAAGGAACAGCGCCAGCGCGTTCTTCAGGAAGTTGTCGTTGAAGGCGGCGAAGAACTGGCACCAGAACAGCGGCGCGAATCGGCGCGCAGCGAGCAGGGACCGCGACATGTGGATGCCTTTCCTCGAGGGTAAGCCGGCGGCATAGCACGCATCCGTCAAGGATCGGTTGCGGCGCCGCCGGGTCTGAGCGCGCCTCAGGGCGCCTTGGCGACGTCCATGAGCAGGCGTTCGGTCTTCGCGTCCTCGATGCGGTTGACGAGCTTTTCGGCCTCGGCGTTGTCGCGCAGAGTCTTCGTCATCGTCACGCAGCTTTGCACGAGGAGGACGACCGCCATGCCGAGAAAGCCTTTCATCCAGGGATCGATCGGCATGAAGAGGACTCCCGCGCCGATCATCAGCAGCGAGAGCAGGAAGGTCGCATAGGTGAAGGCGACCCAGGCGGCGGAGTGGTGGAGGGGCTGGCTGTTCATGACTGGTCTCTTCGGTTTGCGATTGCGGGAGCCGTGTCACTGCTCGGAGGAGGCGGCCTTCTCTTTGAGCCTTGCAAGTATGTCGGCGGCGCGCGGCCTCTTAGCCGGCCCGAATCCCTCGCGCGCGAGCGTTTCCGCCGCGCTTTCGGAGGCCTCCTCGGCGCCAAAGCTCGCGAAGGCCTCTTCTGCGGCTTCCGCCTCTATCTGGCGCTCGCGCAGCCGGGCGAGCGTCGCCTCGGCGTCGGCGAGCGTGTTCTCGCAACAGAAGGCGGGCTCGATCCCGCCGCGCCGGGCGTTGCACGCCGCCTGCGAGGCGCGGGCGATCCGGCGACCGCGCTCGAGCTCAGCAAGGCGAGCGCTCTGGCGCTTGGCGAGCGCGTCGAGCTTGGCGATCTCGGCCGCAAACAACGCCTGCGCCTTGGCTGCGGCGGCCGCGTCCGCTTCCAGATCGGCGATGGCCTGCGCCGCCTTCTCGGCGAGGTCTTCACGCCCGCCCGCGAGCGCCGCGAGGGCCCGCGCCTCGAGTTCGGCGATCTCCGAGCGCGACGCCTCCATCCGGCGCGCCTCCTGGCGCTCTTGGGCCGTCGCGATCGCCAGCGCGCGGCGCAGGCGCTCCGCCGAGGCGGCGGCGTCGCGCATCTGCTGGTCGAGCAGAGGCAGGGCGTTTACGTCCTTCAAGCGCTGCTCGGCGTCGAAGGCGCGGCCCCGCATCAAGGTCACGATGGTCTTGAACATTTGGGAACTCCTGTTATGAACATCGTTCAGTATGGAAGCTACTCCCATTTTGAACGCCGTTCAAGAAGTTTTTGAACGTTGTTCACAGGCACCGCTCAGAAAGGGTTAATCGTGACCGAAAAGCAGCTCCAACCCGCGAAAGCGCGGCGCGCCCTGCTGCGGGAGCGCCTGATCGACGCGGCCGAAGCCGCCGTCGAACGGGGAGGACTGGCGGCGCTGAAGGCCCGGGAAATCGCGCTGGGGGCCGGCTGCGCGCTCGGCGCCATCTACACGGCGTTCGAGGATTTGGACGAGCTCATTCTTTGCGTGAACCAGCGCACCCTGGCGCAGCTTGAAAAGGCGCTCGCGACCGGCGGCGCCGATGGCGACGAACTCAGGCGGCTTGGAGCGGAATACCTCGCCTATGCGCGCGCCGAAGCTCCCCGCTGGCGAGCCTTGTTCGAGCACAGGATGCCGGAAAAGCCGCTGCCGGAGTGGTATGCGCGAGATCTCGACCGCCTCTTCGGCCTGCTCGAGGCGCCGCTCCAGCGCCTGCTGCCCGAGGAGCCCGCCGAGGCGCTCCGCGCCAAGGCGCGCACGCTGTTTTCGGCGGTGCATGGCATAGTCCTGCTCGGGCTCGAAGAGAAGCTCCAGCCGACGCCGGCGTCCGCGCTCGACGCGGAACTCTCGGCGTTCATCGCCACCTTCGAGCGCGGACTGCGATGAACCCTCGCGGATCTGGACGCCGCGTCAATTTGCTGCGGGCGGCGCTTGCTTGAGGAACAGGCTCACGATCACCGCATGCGCGACATGTTCGGCCATGCACTGATAGCCCAGATCGTTGAGGTGAAAATTATCCTTCGACATGAGGTCGAGATTGGCGCGCGTGCGCGCGATGAATCGCATGGCGTCGTAACGCCGCACGTAAAGGATCTTCTCTTCCGCGGCGAGACGCGTCAGAACGTTGCGAATGGCCGCGTAGCTCGGATCGCGCGCGAAGCGCGGCGTATACTGCAGGCCGACCAGCGCGACGTCGATCTGGTTCTCCGCAAGCCAGCGGATTGTGGAACGCACCGTGCTCTCGAACTGTTCGGGATCGACGCGCTGCAGAGCGTCATTCGTGCCGAGCTGCCAGAGCACGAGATCGGGCTTCGCCAGCGCCGCCTCGGTCTTGATCCTGTCGGCTGCGATTTCGGCGGTTTCTCCGGAGACGCCGTGACTGACGAGATCGATTTCCGCATCCTTCAGCGAATGCTCCAGGATCTGCTCGAGCTGCGAGGGGTAGGACTTGTCGTCGGAAGTCGCTCCGACTCCTGAGGTTGAGGAGGAGCCGATCGCCAAAATGCGCACGGCGCGGCGTTGCTTCAACGCCGCGGCGAAATTCGGCAATGGTTCGGGCAGCGCAATGTCGGACGCAGGCGCCTGGCAGGCCGGACTCAGAGGGGGCGCGCTCGAAGGCGCCGCTTCCTGCGCGGCGAGGGAAAGAATTGGCAGGAGCCAGATGGCTAGTCCGATCGCTTCGCCAAGCTTGCGCGCATTCTGTCTTGCCATTCCGAACCCCACGCGACGACGCCCATGATGGTCAGGCCAAGCATAACGACTGCTGCGTCGGCCGCAACGAGATCACCATATAGAAACCTGAGTATTTGACCGATCAGGCTCAACAGCGAGCCGGCGCAGAACACGTTTAGCGAATTTCGCCCGAGTAGAGAAAGAAATTTTGCAGGCGCCGGCGTCTGACGCGCGATCCATCTGAACGATCCCGCGAACAGGGCCACGAGGGCGAGACTGTGGAGAAAGCGCGCGGGCGACAGGAAGGTCTTGTCGAACAGGAAGAAGAGTTTCGGAGGCGGAACGGCGATGGGGTCGGGAGAAAAATTGGTCTGCGCGACGACGAGGCCAAGCAGGACGACCGGCAGCGCAAATAGCCGCAGCCGCCGATGATGGCGACGCGCCGCGGCCGCCAATCCGTCGCCGCCCCCAAGAAGAAACCCGGACACATATAAAAGCTGCCAAGCCAGAGGGTTGAAGAACCAGTCGCCCTCGACCGGCCAGGTTGGGACGTTCGCCCCCAAAGCGAGCGCGAGGACGTATATCGAGAGCGAGAAAGGAAGCAGCACAGGCCGTGCACGCCGGTGCAGGAGCGCGACGATCGGCGCGATGAACATCAGCACGACGTAAAGGGGCAGGATGTTGAAATAGCCGAGCTGATAGGTCAGCAGGACGAGGCCGATCTGCGCGCGCACCGGATCGTTGAACACGGCCGATGCATTGTGCCAGTCAAGCAGAAACGGAGCGTCGAGCGCGAGCGAAGCGGCGGCGAGCAGAGCGATCGCGACCTGCGCCAGCACGATCTGCGCGACATAAACAGCAAGCGCTCGGCTCTCCAGACGCAGCAGGACCCACTTCGGCGAAACCGCATAGCCCGGCCCGTCGACGAGCACGCGCATCGACCACCCCGCCAAAAAGACAAAAAGCTCCGCCGAGTCCGAGAGAGAGAAATTCCGATAGGTGAAGCGCTCGAAATAGAGGCCGGGTATGTGATTGACGAAGATCGTGACCAGCGCGAAGCCCCGCCAGAAGTCGATTTCGTTGGGCGGGCGCATGTGGCTCCTCGAGCATGAAGCGCGCCGCTCGGGCGGAGCCCTCGCGCCGGGCTTCGACCGCAGCTGCGGCTACCGTGCGAGATTGAACTTCCTGTGTCGGCGGTCGCGCGCTTGAGCGCGCGCCGCCCACAAAATATAGATCGCCCGCCCTATCGTCGCAGGGAGACTCCATGAACCTTCTGCTGATCGGCTCCGGCGGCCGCGAGCACGCCATCGGCCTGGCGCTCGCCAGGAGCCCTCGCTTGGGACGACTCTACGTCGGAAGCAGCAATCCCGGCCTCGCGCGGCTCGGCGACGCGATCGAGCTCGACGCCGCCGACCATGCGGCGGTCGTCGAGTTTTGTCGCGCGCGGGACGTAGGGCTCGTCGTCGTCGGCCCCGAACAGCCGCTCATCGCGGGACTCGTCGACGCTTTGGAGAAAGCGAACATCCCGGCCTTCGGTCCGACCCGCGCCGCAGCGCGACTCGAAGGCTCCAAAGGCTTCGCCAAGGACCTGTGCCGCGCCAACGACATTCCGACCGCGGATTATGCGCGTTTCGACGACGAGTCCGCGGCCCTCGCCCATCTGCGGAAAAAAGGCGCGCCCATCGTCGTCAAGGCCGACGGGCTCGCGGCCGGCAAAGGCGTCGTCGTCGCGCAAACGCTTGAGGAAGCGGAGGAAGCCGTCCGCGCAATGTTCGCCGGGGCCTTTGGCGCCTCGGGCGCCGAGGTCGTCATCGAGGAATTCCTCACGGGCGAAGAAGCGTCGCTCTTCGCGCTCTGCGACGGCGAGCGCGCGCATCCCTTCTCCTCGGCCCAAGACCACAAGCGGGTCGGCGACGGCGACACGGGTCCGAACACGGGCGGCATGGGCGCCTATTCGCCGACCTCCATCGTCACGCCCGAAATTGAGCGCGAGACGATGGCGCGGATCGTCCTGCCCACGCTGCGCGCGCTGCGCGCGATGGGCGCGCCGTACCGCGGCGTGCTGTACATTGGCCTCATGCTGACGCCGGAGGGGCCGAAGCTCATCGAGTACAATTGCCGTTTCGGCGACCCGGAGGCTCAGGTCGTCCTTCCGCGGCTCGAGGATGATCTCCTCGAGCTCATGCTCGCCTGTGCGCGTGGGCGGCTGCCGGCGCGGGCGCCGCGCTTTTCGAGCCGCGTCGCGCTGACCGTCGTGCTCGCATCGCCGAACTATCCGGCGGCGCCTGTCACGGGCTCGGAGATTCTTAACGTCGAGCGCGCACGGGCTTTGAAAGACGTGATCGTGACCTGCGCCGGCGCGCGGGAGCAAGACGGCAGGCTCTTCGCAGCCGGCGGGCGCGTGCTGAACGTGACGGCGCTCGCCGCAAGCGTTTCCGCGGCGCAGGCTCTGGCCTACGAGGCCGTCGACCAAATCGCCTGGCCGGAGGGCTTCTGCCGCCGCGACATCGGATTTCGCGAGGCGGCGCGCGAGCGCGGACGCGTCCCCAGCGCGTGAAGCAGGTCGCCGCAAGCACAGGAGCAAGCGCCGCGCCGGCTCTCAGGCAGGCTGCACGAGAGCCGGATGAAGCCCTTGCTTCATGCTACCAATCTAGTAGGATTAATGTCAGAATCGCGGAGCTTGCGTTCGCCAGGAGGAGAGCGCGATGTCGGATCGCTTTTTTGGAACCCTGTCGACGCCGCGATTCGATCGGCGAAACTTTCTCGAACGGAGCCTGGCTGTCGGAGCGCTCTCCCTGCTCGCGGGCAATGGGCGCGCAATGGCCGAGGCGATCGGCGACTCGCGATCACGGCTGGAGGAAACCGCCGGCTATATCGAGCAGGAGCTTCCCAAGCTGATCGAGCGGCAGGCTGTCGCTCCCGGGGTCGCGATCGCCCTGGTCACGCCCGATCAAGTCTGGGCCAAGGGGTTTGGCGTCAAAAACCAGGGCGCGGCGGACGCAGTCGGAACGCGAACGATCTTCAGCCTGCAATCCATCTCCAAGCTCTACACCGCCACCGCCGCTTTGCGCGCTTGCGAACGCGGGACGATTTCATTGGGTGAGACATTGGCGGAGCTCATCCCCGGATTCACCGTCCGATCCCGCTTCGAGGAGAACCCCGAAAAGAAGATCACGCTGCGCCATCTGCTCAGCCACACGGCGGGATTCACGCATGAGGCGCCGGTCGGCAATAATCTGATACTCGAGGACAAGTCGCTCGAGGAGCATATCGCGAGCATCTCCAAGACATGGCTCAGATTCCCGGTTGGGCAACGCTATGAGTACTCCAATCTCGGCATGGATCTCGCAGGATATTCGTTGGCGTTGCGTTACAAGACTTCACTCGAAAGCGTTTTCGAAGAGCTTCTATATCGCCCGTTTGGCCTGCGGCGAACGTCGGTCGATTTCGCGCATATCATCCCGGATGACGATCGAGCGACAGGCCATGACGCGCACTGGCCGAGCCTGCCCATCCGCGTGCCGATGCAGGCTTCCGGCGGCGTCTATTCCAGCATCGATGACGCGGCCTTGTTCGTGCAAGCGCATTTGCGCGGAACTCTCCTTGGATCGGAGACGACGCGGCTGATGGCGCGGCCTCCTTTTCCTGCGCCGGGCCAGGAGCTTGGCTATGGGCTGGGGCTCGTTTCTTCATCACGGCGCGGAATCCGAACGCTTGGGCATACTGGCGGTGGATTCGGCTTCGCCACGAGCTACTCCTGGCTTCCCGCCTACGGCGTCGGCCTCGCCGCCCTGACCAATTCCACGTCGTACAATCCCACCGCGATTCAAAAATTGTTGTTGGATCAGATCGAGCGCCTAGCTGGCGCCTCAACCAGGGCGATTGAAAGGCCCGAGGCGGCGGCCGTTGGCGTCGATGGTCTGGCGCGCCTTGCGGGAGTCTATCTTGGCCGCGAGAACGCGCTCGAGTTCTACGTCGAGGACGGGAGCTTCAAGGCTCGTCGACATGCGTGGGGGTTCTACTTGCAATCTCCCGAACGCAGACCGGAATCCCTGCCGCTCACGATCGTCTCATCGGATACGGTTTGGCTCGACCTCGGGCCGGCGGCTGAAGGATTGAGGTTGCGATTCTTGTCCGCCGAGGGCGTTCGACCCGCACAAGTCGTCAGTCCGGACGGCATTGTTTGGCTTCAGGATCGCGGCGATCCCGTTCCCGAAAGCGTGAAACCCGCTTTGACCCCTTTCTTGAAGGACTATGTCATTCGAATCTTCGGCGCCCAGACCGCGAAAGCGCGCCTGCGCCTCGACGGCGACTACCTCAAACTAACTCCCGGCGAGGGCGCGCCGAGCGCCACCCTCAGCCACTTCAAGGACCTGATCTTCTTCACGGCGCATGGCGAGGCGCTCGATCTCGGCGGGCCGACGCCGACCTATGCGAATATATTGCTGCAGACGGAGTCTGATGCGAAGCGGCCCGGCTAGGCGCCGCATTCAACTATTTTGAACAGAGAAGGACGGGTAGAGCAGAGCCGGACCGACAGGGGCCCGACCGAGAACTGGCGGAGACTGACCTTTCGTAGTATAAGTCCGGTCGGCCGGGGGCGGCCCGCAAGCCGGGCGAGGGCGCGCGCAAAGCATGGGACGATTTGCGGAATTTTGGCTCAAGCAATCTGCGGGCGCGCACACGCCGGACCGCAGCTTCCTTGCGCCGCTGCAGAGGCGCGCCGTGCTTTGGCTGGCGCCGAAGCTGCCTGATGCATTGTCGCCGGGCGATTTGACGCGATTGGGATTGCTTGGCGCGATCATAGCCGCGGCGGCGCTGCTGTTATGCCGCTGGCGCTTTGAGTTCGTCTATCTCGTGCCCATCGGCGTCGCGCTGAACTGGTTCGGGGCCACCTTTGACGGTCCGCTCGCCGAGCGTCGCAACGAGACCGGCGCGAAGGTCGGGCTCGCCGAGCACCTGACCGACCTCGCCGGGCTGCTCCTCATGATCGTTGCTTACGCATTCTCGCCATTTTTGACCTTCGAGGCGGCGGCCCTGATACTCGTCTGCTATCTGATGTTCTCCGCCTACACATACATCCGCGCAGCGACCGGCCATGTCGAGCAGATGGCGTTGATTGGCGTCGGCGCCACCGAGTTTCGGCTGATGCTGGCGTTGTGGCCCTTCGCGTCGCTCGCGATTGGCGTCGACCGCGCGGGCGCCCTCACTCTGGCGACTGCGATTCTTGCGACCATGGCCATCGCGGCGCTGGTCCTGAAGATCGTCATCGACGCGCAGAAGATCGCCTCTGCGGGTAATTGAGCGACGAGATGGGTCCGAGCCGAAGTCGTCTGCCGGGGCAGCAGAAAAGGCCCTTGCGCCATTTCGAGACATGGCGCTGTGGCATTTGAGCAACACTCGATTTTTCTTCGCCAAGCTGACTTGGAAAACCAAGCTTAATTGGCTAAAAGCTATTCGAACGTTCGCGTCGCCGGCTAAAAGCCGGTGGAACGGGTTCGCTCTCGCGGGGCGCGCCGCAGCCTCCGGAAGCAAGGCCTCCATGAGGCTGCGCTATTTTGAGAGAGCGTATGATGAGGAGACCGGACATTTCGAGACGCGTTCTCTTGCTCCTCACCGCCTCGGCGGCCCTTTCCCTCGGAGCCTGCTCGCTTCTTCCGGGAAGCGGGCCCAGCGGCGACGCCATGACAGCCGGCGCGGCGCCCAACGAAAACGGCGAGGCGTGGTTCGCGCTCCTCGACGTTGACGACTATACCCTCGACATTCTGTCGAGGCAGCCCGTTCCGAGCCTGCGCGGCTCTTTCGGCGACAGCCGTCCTCCCGCCGCTCAGCCCATCGGCGTCGGCGATTCGCTCCAGATCACGATCTGGGAAGCCGCCTCGGGGGGCTTGTTTTCGGCGCCCGTCAACGACCGCCTGAGCCCAGGCCCGCGCTCCGCCGTCATTCCGGACCAGGTCGTGGGTCGCGACGGCGCGATCACCGTGCCCTACGCCGGACGCGTCGAGGTCGCAGGTCGCACGCAGCAGCAGGTCGAATCGGTCATCGTCGAGCGGCTGCGCGGCAAGGCGATCGAGCCGCAGGCGCTGGTCAACGTGTCGCACAACGTCAGCAACACGGTCACGGTCACCGGCGAAGTCACGACCGGCGCCCGAGTGCCCCTGACCCTGCATGGCGATCGCGTCCTGGACGTCATCGCCGCCGCCGGCGGCTATCGCTCGCCTACGCACGAAACTTTCATCTACCTCACGCGCGGCGGACGCTCGGTCCGCGCGCCGGTTCAGGCGCTGATCGACAATCCCAGCGAGAACATTTACGTCCGGCCTGGCGACGTGGTGACCGTCGAGTTCACGCCGCGCACGATCACGGTCGCCGGCGCGCTCGGGGCCAACAGCATCCTTGCTTTCGACGCGCGCGGGATGACGCTCGACGAGGCCATCGCCAAGGCAGGCGGGCTCCAAGACCAGCGCGCAGATCCCGAGTCGGTGTTCGTGCTCCGCTACGAGCCGGATCGCCTCGCACGAGACTTTCCGACAGTCTCCCCATCCCTGTTGGCGCGTCCCTATGTGCCGGTGGTCTATCACCTGAACCTGCGCGACCCGAAGGCGCTGTTCGAGGCTCGCCGCTTCGCGATGCGCGAGAAGGACATCCTTTATGTCTCGAACGCGCCGCTCGTCGAAGTCGGCAAGGTCTTCCAGCTGTTCGGCCTCGTGAGCTCGCCCGCCGTCCAGGGTGCGGCGGTGGCGGCGGCGGCCGGTGTGAAACTTTAGATTCGCGAGCGAACGCCCCATCTGCGTCACAATGTTGCTTCAGTCTAACAGTCGAGGTCAGAGCTAACTGGACGATCTGCAGGCGGAGAAGAGGTTCGCGCCACCCCGCGACGGGTGTAGCGGATTTTGGCGCAAACTCCGGAAGGAGCGGGTTTTTGACACATGATCGCTTGAACCAGAGCTTGCTCGCTCGGGAGGAGCGCCAGGCTCTCAGCTTTCTGGTCGAGAGGCTTCCGACCTTCGTCACGCCGAATCACCTGACGGCTGCAGGTCTGTTCGGCGCCGCGACGACCGCGGGTTCGCTGGTCGCGGCACATGTCTCCAGCTGGTTCCTCGTCCCGGCGATTTTCGGCCTCGTGCTGAACTGGTTCGGCGACTCGCTCGACGGCACCCTCGCCCGCCATCGCAAGATCGAACGTCCGCGCTATGGCTACTTCATCGATCACTCCACGGATCTGATCGCGCAAACGCTGATCATCGGCGGACTCGGATTTTCACCCTATTTTACGCTGATTTCGGCGCTGCTCGTCCTGTCGATGTATCTGCTCATGAGCTCCTACACCTATCTCAAGGTGATGGTGCAGGGCACGCATCATCTCTCTTACGGCGGCATGGGCGCGACGGAGTTTCGGCTTCTCGTCGCGGCTTGGAGCCTCTTTGCGGCTTGCATTGGCCCGACTCTGACGCAAGGGCGCATCCTGGATCACGCGGGGCTCGACGTCGTCATCGGGTCGCTATGGTGCCTGACCTTCTTCGCCTTCATCTGGATCGTTCGCTCGGATCTCAACCGGATCGGCGACGAGACGCGCCCTGCCGACGAAGCGCAGGAAGGCGCCGAGGAATTTTCCGCCGTCACAGGCTGAATTCCCCTCCGCCGAGTTCTGCTGCGACACACGTTCAGCCGCGACATGGAAAAGGCTCTTCCCTGCAATGTGCGCGGGCGAAGCCCCGAGCTTTGCGTGCGAGACGCGCGCGCTCCGAAGAAGGCGCGCGTCTCGCACGCCAGAGCCCGCCTCACTCTCCGGCCGTTCGTATGACCCGGGCGTTTGGCGCGAGGCCTCGCGTCGCCTCGTCAACGCTATGGAACAGCCTGTCGCCGCCAAGTTCCGCGAGCGCTCCGAACCGCTCCAGCGCTTCCTGCGCGCGCACCGACTCCAACCGCACGATCGCGAAATCGACGCCACGCTCCCGACACGCCGCAATCGCGGCGCGCAGGACGCGCGCAGCCGTGAAGTCGATCTCGACCACGCTGCCCGCTTCCAGCACCACGAGCTCCAAGCCCTGCCCGGCCTTGGCCAAAGCGCGGCGAAAATCCTGTTCGAACCCATAGGCGTTCAGGAACGACAACGGCGCCTGGAAGGCCGTGACGAGAACGCCCTCGAGCTTCTCCCCGGCGTAGCGCGGGCTTTCCGGCCACCACACGGTCGTGCCGGCGAGGCGTTCGTATTCGATGAGATGCGTGCGCGTCATCATGTAGACGCCATGCATGAGCGATAGAAGGATGGCGAGGGCCACGCCCGTTTGTACGGGCAGGATCACAACGGCGAGCATCGTCGCCATCACGAGCGCGAATTCGGCGCGCGTCTTTACAAAGATCTCCCGCATCTCGTGTAGGCGAAAAATTCGACCGGCCACGAAGAGGAGCACGCCAGCGAGCGCCGTGGCCGGCACACGGGCGAGGAGTTCGCCCCCATAGACGGAGACGGCGACCACAACCGCGCAGGCGACGAGCGAGGCCAGCTGGCTGCGTCCGCCCGTCGCGACGACGACCGCCGTGCGCGGCGGGCTGGCGTTGACCGGAAAGGCCCCGACGAGGGAAGCGAACAGGCTGCCGACGCCGAGACCCACATAGTCGCGGTTCACGTCGGGCGTTTCATCGGGGCCGCCGGGAAAAGCCCGAGAAACCGCAGCCGTCTGCACCATGACGACAATGGCGATGACCACTGCAAGCCCCGCCGTTCGCGAAAAATCGTCGAGGGACGCGTGCGGCGCCCCGACATGCGGCGGCGCGATCGAAAACGCCTCGATGAGGGCGACCCCGCGCGTCGTCAGGTCGAAGCGCGCGACGAGGAAGCTCGCGAGCGCGAGCGCGATCAAGGCTCCGGGGATCCGCGGGCTCAGGCGCTCGCACACGAAAATGAGCGCGAGGCAGTCCAGTCCGATGGCGACGCTTAGAGGATTGGTCGCGCTGATCTGGGCGGCGATCGCCTCGACGCGCGCGAAGAGGGCCGTCTCGCGGACGTCGAGACCAAGCAGCGCCGGCGCCTGCGACAGAGCGATGTGAACCGCGACGCCGGCCAGAAATCCGGTCGTGACCGGAATGGAGAGGAGATCCGCGATCCAGCCGGCGCGCAGCAATCCGGCGAGGATCAGCATGAGGCCGACGAGCCCCGCGAGCACCGTCGTCAGCTCGAAATAGGTCGGCGTGCCGGATGCGGCGACGAGCGCAAGCGCGCCCGCGAAGATCGGCGTGATCGTCGAATCCGCGCCCGACGAGAGAAAGCGGTTGGAGCCGAAGACCGCGAAGGCCAGCGATCCGGCGACGAAGGCGAAGAAGCCCACATGCGGGGGAAAACCGCCGAGTCGCGCCGTCGCCATTTGCTCGGGAATGGCGACGGCCGCGAGCGTCAGGCCGGCGACGAGATCAAGGCGCAGGCCGCCGAGGTCGGCCGCTTGAAAAGACTGGCAAATCGGCCAGGCCCGCCGCGGCGCCTCGATCATCGCCCGGCTAGCCGCCGGTCATGGGCGGAAAAAAAGCGATTTCGCGCGCCGAGCCGATGGGCGAATCGGGGCGCGCGTGGCGCCGGTCGATGGCGGCGCGCACGGACGCCCGATTCGCGAAAGCGACGGCGTAGGCTTCGTCACGCTCGGAGAGCCATTGGACGAGCTCGGCGATCGTCCTTACGGTCGCGGGCGGAGCGATCTCCTCATCGCCGCGCCCGATCCGCTCGCGGATGGATGCGAAATAGAGCGCCTTCATGATCAGTCGTCATCCTCGCCGATGTGCGGCCAGCCGGCCATAAGATAGTCTATTCCTGTGTAGAGCGTCAGCGCCGCGGCGACCCACAGCAGCGTCCAGCCGATGCGCAACGAGCCCGGCAGCACGGTTTCGCCGGCGGGACCGACGATGAGGAAGCCGAGCGCCAGCAGCTGCGACGTCGTCTTCCATTTGGCGAGCGCGCTGACCGGGAGGACCGCCCGTTCCGCGAGATATTCGCGCAGCCCGGAGACGAGGATCTCCCGGCACAAAATGATGATCGCGGCCCAGAGCGCCCAGCTGTCGAGGGTCTGATTGGCGGCCAGCATCAAGAGCGTCGTCGCGACGAGGAGCTTGTCGGCGATCGGGTCGAGCATTTGCCCGAGCGGCGACTGCTGCTTCCAGATGCGCGCCAGATAGCCGTCGAAGAAGTCCGTGACCGCGGCGACGGTGAATACCGCGAGCGCCGCCCAGCGCATCCAGTGGACGTTCGGGCTCTGCAGCAGCGCCGCCACCACCGGCACGGCGAGCAGCCGCCCATAGGTGAGCAGGTTCGGCAGCGCCAGCGCGTGCCGCAGACGCCGGCGCCGGGGCAGGGCGGTCTCGGTCATGCAGAGATGAAAAGGACCCGCGCCCGTCTTTGTCAATAGAGCCTACGCAGAGGTCGAAATTTGATCGCGCGGTCAGGCGAGGATCGTGCTGTCGACGTCGGCGACGCAGGCGGCTCCCGTCAGGATCATGGCGACCCTGAGCTCCGCGGCAATCATGTCCAACATGTCTTCGACGCCCGCCTGTCCGCGCGCCGCGAGCGCATAGGCGGCGGCTCGCCCCAGCATGACCCCCCGCGCGCCGAGCGCCAGCATGCGCAGCACGTCGGTCCCGGTGCGCACGCCCGAATCGGCGAGCACGAGAAGGTCGCCGCCGACGGCTTGGGCGATCGACGGCAGCGCGCGCGCCGTGGACAGCGCGCCGTCGAGCTGGCGACCGCCATGGTTCGAGACGACGAGTCCGTCGGCCCCGAACCGGCAGGCGTCGCGCGCGTCCGCGGCGTCCAGAACGCCCTTGATGACGAGCGAGCCTTTCCAGAAGGCGCGGATCCACTCGATGTCGGTCCACCCGATCGTCGGATCCATGTTCTCAGCAAGCCAGCCCTTATAATCCTCAAGCCCGACCGCCCCGCCGAGATAGGCGGCGACATTGCCGAGCTCGTGCGGACGCCCGAGAAGTCCGACGTCGAGCGCCCAGGCGGGCTTCATGAGCGCTTGCAGAAGCCGCCGCCGCACGCGGCCGGGGCCGGACATTCCCGAATGGGCGTCACGATGGCGCATGCCCGGCACCGGCAGGTCGACGGTGAAAACGAGAGTCCGGACGCCAGCCGCCTGCGCCCGCTCCAGAACATGGCGCATGAAGCCGCGGTCCTTGAGCACATAGAGCTGAATCCAGAGCGGCTGCGGACTTTGCGCCGCGACTTCTTCCAGCGGGCAGACGGACAGGGACGACACCGCGCAGGGCACGCTCTTCGCGGCGGCGGCGCGCGCGAGCTGGACCTCGCCGCGGCGCGCGAACATGCCGGCGAGGCCCACGGGCGCGAGCACCACCGGCAGCGCGGCTGCGACCCCAAAGAAGCTCGCTGCGAGGCTCGGCTCGTCGAGACCGCGCAGCACCCGCTGCCGCAGGCGGACACGCGCGAGATCGGCGACATTGGCGCGCAGCGTCTCTTCGGCGCCTGCGCCGCCGTCGATATAGTCGAAGAGAAAGCGGGGGAGCCGTCGGCGCGCAGCTTCGCGATAGTCGGATGCGGAGGCGATGATCATCGTTGCCTCGGGAGGGTCGGGGGTCCCTTCCTGCCACGGTAGGTCGCATAGAAAGCCACCGCAAGGCTGACGCATCGCAACGGTTCGTGACGCCCTCTAGCTGAAGCCTCCATCAACCCATTCAAAAAGTCGCCCACTCGATTGGAACTCCAGCTTCCTAGCAAAGAATGCATCCGACGTGCGAAGCTCGTCGTGGAGCGCGCCAGAGACGCCCACCTTGCTTCCTTTATTGAAGCGAAAATTTTCTCGTACCAGAGCTGAACGGAAGGGAAATCCGTTGCAGTGGACAATGGAGCGAATAAAGCTTTCATCGGAACAGAATCCATTCTCGAAAAATGCCATCAAGCGCCACAGCCCTGGCTATGAAACAAGCCATTCACAGGTTTCTCTACTCAACACATACCAAGCCCTCCCATACGTAAGCTTAAACGTCCTCAAAAAGTCTATTCGAAAAGCTATCTCATGCTGGAAATATGGCCGAATAAACAGCGATTTTTCGTCAAAACATTCTGATACGTGGAAGCCGACCCGGAGACCCGGATCTATTATCGGACTAGCATCAATCTTGCGGAAACCCCACTCCAACTGTCGGTGCACTATGAACTTAACATCTGGTCGGACGGGCGGCGTCTCGTCGTAAGCATGCTCCGTGGTATCCTTCTTAAACCTAAAAAGCGAGGTTCTTCGGTCCAATCGTCACCATCGTAATATACAAAATTCTTGACTCCGGCTTTTGCATCAGCAGCTAGGGTAGCCATCATGGATGTAGGAGGGCGCATGGGCATATCCGAGTCAGATATATAAGTAAAATACTCCCATCCTGGAAATGCCAGCGCGGTGGAGATCATTCTCATGGCCGTGCGGATTTGGCTGCCTCCACCCCAAATCACCGGATGTGATATTTCGACGCGTTTGATAGAAGTGCTGCCGAGATCGTGCTCGGCTACGAACGCACCGTAGGCGTTCATGTTATCGAATGTCAGATATATATGCGAGTGATCATGGGACTGCCAACGAACAAGTCTTACGGCATGCTCCGGATGTGCAGATGACATAATATGATAAAACAAAAAAGTGCGCTGCTCTCATTTTTACGTGTCTGGGCGAGCGCTGGCGAGGAGTTTCTCACCTCTTTGGCGGCCTCGGCGCGGCTCAATTTGCAGACTCCTCCCGCAAGACTCATAGCGAACCGATCCGCTACGGATGGCGTAAAGCCTCAGGATCGTTTGCGCCGCTTGTGTCCAAGCTAAAGACAGATCTCATCCGGACAATCGATCGCAAGCTTCGCACGGCGATCAACCCGCTCCCCTGGCGCTCGCTTTGTCGCCAGTGGCCGTGGGGTCCAAAGCGCGGACAGAACTGCGGGCGACTCCACGCTCTATTACCATAAGGCTTCCCACTTGACGTACTTGCGGATGTATTCTTCCGCTGTGACCCAGGCGGAATGGTGGCGATACGTCGCTTCAGGATCGTAATACTCAAGCTTGAAATGCCTCGCAACTTCGGGATGGATCGGTACTTGCTCATCGTCGGCGCCCTGAAACTCGGCCATCAGACGCGCGAATTCGCGGGCGACATGGCTTCGGTCGCCCCCGAGCGCGTCCGCCGACAGCTCATAGAGCCGCTGGGCGGTGTAAACTGTGGTGGGTCCAGCGACATGGCTCATGGTCCAGAATAGACGCTTGGAGCGAAAGTTCTCTAGAATGTAATCCGTCACCTTAACGTCGCATCCGGCGTCGCGCTGGCGCCAGCGAGAGATATCGCGTTCGAGTCGCACGTCAAGGTTTGGCATTTTCTTTGCCGTTAACTCCAGATAGGTCGGATAGATCTGTTCGTCGCTGATATTCATCTTGGCTATCGCGGCACCGATGAAATCCGACCATGGAAATCT
Organism: Methylocystis sp.; assembly: GCA_035319645.1. Taxonomy (GTDB): domain Bacteria; phylum Pseudomonadota; class Alphaproteobacteria; order Rhizobiales; family Beijerinckiaceae; genus Methylocystis. The sequence continues at coordinate 19,043 of DATHCI010000105.1, forward strand.
GCCGAAGGGATAGTCTGGGATTTCGGGAACGTTGCGGGGATCGACGCCCGCGAAGGGCCAGAGAGACAGGAAGTCGAAATTCGGAAAGATGATCGGTTTCACCCCGGCGGGCAGCCGCGCATAGAGGTCGTCACGATGCGGGAAATTTTCGCGCTCGTCGAACTGCGACCACATGGCTACGACGCGCCGCATTTCATCGTCCGTTACGACGTCCCACCCCCTTATGGGATTTTCAAAACTGACGACTTCGCGAAATTCCAAATCGTCCGGCCAGCCGCTAATCTCACTCATGACGCGGTTGAGCATCTGTCCCTGGCAGTTGCCGTGAATCAGGACAATACGAGACATCCCCCTCCTCCCCGAACTTTTTAGCACGCTATCATTTCGATGTAGCACGGTTGTTTGGTACAACCCTTCAGAGCGACGCGCCAGACTCCTTCCTCACCCGCAGGTGTGAAGCCAAGATTTGGATAAAGTTCGGCGACGACGCCGTTCTTCGCCGTCGGCGTATACTTGCCCACGAGGCGCCGCGCGCCGCGCGCCTTGGCCACGTCCACCAGATGGTTGAAGATGCCTTGTTCGGCGCTGCGCGAAAATACTCGACAACTCATCAGCCAATTGTCGATCACAACGTCGTCTCCTTGGTGGAAGGCGACCAGCGACGAGACCAACCCGTGATCGCCGAACTTGTCCTCGAGCCGGAAAGCCAAGGAGATCACGTCGGGCTTGCCGAGCATCTCCTGGATTTGCGGGGCGCTGTAGCGACGCGTCGTCAGGTTGAACTGATTCGTCTTGGACTCCATCTGCGCGAGACGTTCGACGTCCGACACCGCGAACGGCCCGATCTTGCCTTTCATTTCGAGACTTTTGAGATAGCCGGGAAGATCCGCCGCCTCGCTCTCGAGCGCCAGCGCCTGCTGGCGAGCCCGATATTGCTCGCCGCGCTTCAGGTCCTCCGCGGTGTAAGCCTCGGCGCCGAACCAGCACCCCGCCTCGAACTTGGAGATGAAGAGCGCGGGATCGGCGCCGACGTTGCAGACGCCGACCTCGGGAAGCTCCTTTTGGATCAGGCCGCATTCGGCCGGGTTGTCGTCGGCGAAGACAAACGAGTCGAGCCCGAGGTTCAGCGCCCTGGCGATCTTGCGTAAGCCCAGGGCCTTGTCGTCCCAGGAGCATTCGATCGCGGCGAAATCGCCCTCGCCCAAGATCGCCGCCGGATGCCGCAGGCCCGTCTTGGCGATTTCGGGATCATTCTTGCTGCACACGGCGAGAACGATCCCCCGCCGGGCCAGCTTCTTGATGTGCGCCTGCCATTCGGCGAAAGCCTCGCCTTCCGGCGAGCCGACGCCGAGGCGGATCCCGTCGGCGCCGTCGTCGCCGATCACGCCGCCCCAAAGCGTGTTGTCGAGATCGAGCGCCAGAACCTTGCGCGCCTTGGCGAAGGCCAGGCGCCACGCGGCTTCGAAATAAGGCAGATAAGCCACGGCGTTGCGCGCGTCGAAAGGCTGACGACCGTTGTTGTAAGCGCGTTCGGCGCCAAAGGCGCCTGTCCCCACCTGCTCGGCCAAACGATCAATTTCCACGAAGCCGACGAGCCCCGCGCCCGCCTCGACGAGCTTGTCGTTGAGATAGCGGATCTGATTGTCGCGCGCCCCGGGCCAGCGTCTCTCGGCCACGCCGCAGAGGCGCTCGGGCGGCGCATAGAACAGGTGCTGGACGATCTTGCACGGCTGCGCGGCGTGCAGCCGCTTCCACAGGCCCGCAATTTGCGCCACGCGCTGGTCGAGCGCCTTGCGAATCTGCGCGTCATCTTCGCCAATGTCCGTGGTGATGACATATTCCCGGAAATCGGGCGCGAGCACAACGCAGTCGGGATGGAAGGCGTAAAGGCCGGAGGTCGGCGTGATCAGCTCCGGCAGGAACGACGCGAATGGCGCCAGATAGGTCTCGGGCAGAAAACCGTTGCGCAAAACGACGCAATTGACCGCCGAAGCGACGAAATCCATCGTCAGGCTGCCGACGATCGCCACTCTTTGCATCGGAATATTGGAGCTCTTGCCCGCCGCAGCGAAAGACGCGACGGCGCCGGACAGGTTGAAGAGCGAAGGCAGGTTTGAGACGCTGCGCGCCGTCTTCACGAGTTCGGCGAACGGGTCGTTTGTCCCAGTCATGCGATTGCCCCCGGGGCGACGAGCCCCCAACAGCAGAGTTTAAGATCAAGCCGCGAGCTGCACTTCGTGTCGCTGCAGCACGTCGATCACCGCCCTCACGGATTTCAGCGATGATGTTTCATCCGTCGTGAGCGTCACATCGTAGGTCTGCTCCAACATGGAGCCGAGCAGGACGATGCGAAGACTATCCCACTTGACGAATTCAGCGGCGACGGAATTCTCGTTCACCCGGCTGGACGGAACGTCCATTGTCAGAGCGATAAGGTCCATCAACTCTTGCATCTTCGACCCCTCTTCCCCGCGGGCGCAAAGCGCCGCGGTTCTGCGCCTGTCTCAGCCGCAACGCCGCCGCGCGGATTGCAGCCGTCTTGCCTGGGCGCGACGACGCCTGAACGGGAATGGG
>DATHCI010000106.1:0-46090 GCA_035319645.1 Methylocystis sp.
CGCGATTTCCTGCGCGCCCGTACCGAGGACGGGCCCTGCCTCGTCGTTGATCTCGACGTCGTGCGCGACAACTACACGGCCTTTGCCAAGGCTCTCCCCGACACGCGCGTGTTCTACGCCGTGAAGGCGAACCCGGCGCCCGAGCTGCTGTCGCTGCTGGTGCGGCTCGGCTCCTGCTTCGACACCGCCTCGGTCGCCGAGATCGACATGGCGCTCGCCGCCGGCGCGACGGCGGACCGAATCAGCTTCGGCAACACCATCAAGAAGGAACGGGACATCGCCCACGCCTTCGCCCTGGGCGTGCGCCTCTTCGCCGTCGACTGCGAGGCCGAGGTCGAGAAGATCGCCCGTGCGGCGCCTGGCTCGCGTGTCTTCTGCCGCATCCTGTGTGACGGCTCCGGCGCCGAATGGCCGCTGTCGCGCAAGTTCGGCTGCGCGCCGGAGATGGCGATCGGCGTGCTCGAGCATGCGCACCGCCTGGGCCTCGCGGCGCATGGCGTCTCCTTTCATGTCGGGTCGCAGCAGCCAAATCCGCGCATGTGGGACGGCGCGCTCGGCGCCGCCGCGATGGTGTTCCGCGAGCTGGCGGAGTGCGGGATCCAGCTGCAGATGGTCAATCTCGGCGGCGGCTTCCCGACCCGCTACCTCAAGCGCGTGCCGGCGGTGAAGGCCTATGGCAATGCGATCTTCCGCGCGCTGTCGAAGCATTTCGGAAATCGCATCCCCGAGACGATCATCGAGCCCGGCCGCGGCATGGTCGGCAACGCCGGCGTCATCGAGGCGGAGGTCGTGCTGATCTCGAAGAAGTCGCAGGAGGACCAGCTGAGGTGGGTCTATCTCGACATCGGCAAGTTCAACGGCCTGGCCGAAACGACCGACGAGATGATCCGTTACGCCATCCGCACCAAGCGCGATGGCGAGCCCACGAGCCCTTGCATCCTGGCCGGCCCAAGCTGCGACTCGATCGACGTGCTTTACGAAAAGGAGCCTTACCCGCTGCCGGTGAGCCTGGAGATCGGGTCGAAAGTGCTGATCGAGGGAACGGGCGCCTATACGACGACCTACTCGTCGGTGGCCTTCAACGGCTTCGCGCCGCTCGAATCCCACGTGATCTGAAGCGCGACGTATTCACACCGGCGCGGGCCGTGCCCGCGCCAAGCGCGTCTGCGCCTTCGCTTGCCTTTCCTCGTCGAGGTCGATAACCCGGACGCTACCCGCCCTCACCAGGACGCCCGGCGCATGAAAGCCCGCATCATCGTGACCCTCAAGAACGGCGTCCTCGACCCCCAGGGCAAGGCCATCGAGCATGCGCTCGCCTCGCTCGGGATCAAGGGCGTCGCGGGCGTTCGGCAGGGCAAGGCGTTTGACGTCGAGCTGACCGGCGCAGACGTGGAGGCCGCCCGGGCTGATCTCGCTGCCGCCTGCGAAAAGCTCCTCGCCAACACCGTCATCGAAAACTACGCGATCGACATCCGTCCGGACGCCTCATGAAGGCAGTCGTCGTCGTCTTCCCCGGCTCCAACCGCGAGGGTGACCTTGCGCGCGCCATCGCCCAGGCCACGAGGCGCAGGCCCGAGATGCTCTGGCATGCGGAGACCGAGCTGCCGGCCGGCGTCGATCTTGTCGCGCTGCCAGGCGGCTTCAGCTATGGCGACTATCTGCGCTGCGGCGCGATCGCCGGCCGCGCGCCGATCATGACCGCGGTGCGGCGCCACTCCGAGCGGGGCGGGCTCGTGCTCGGCGTCTGCAACGGCTTCCAAATCCTTTGCGAGAGCGGCCTTCTGCCGGGCGTTCTGATGCGCAACGCCAATTTGCGCTTCATCTGCAGAATGCAGCATCTACGGGTCGAGCGCGCCGACACGCCCTTCACGCGCCATTACGCCGAGCGGCAAGTCGTCAAGGTGGCGATCGCCCATGGCGAGGGCAATTACGAGGCCGACGACGGGACGATCGCCCGACTCGAGGGCGACGGGCTCGTCGCCTTCCGCTATTGCGACGAAGCGGGCAGAGTCGGCGGCGCAGCCAATCCCAACGGCTCCAGCAACGACATCGCCGGCGTCTATTCTTCGCGGCGCAATGTGCTCGGCATGATGCCGCACCCCGAAAATCTTATCGACCCGCTCGTCGGCGGGACCGACGGTAGGGGCTTGTTCGAGAGCCTCGCCGCAGCGTGACGAAGGGAGGCGCGCGTGAACCGTTTCGGCCTTCACTTTCATCACTTCGGACTCGCCGTGCGCGATCCCGCGGACGCGTCGATTTATCTCGACGGATTGGGCTACCGCAAAGCAGCCGAGCATTTCGAGCCGACGCAGGGCGTGCACGTCGCGCTCTTTGAACACGAGGCCATGCCGGCTGTGGAGGCGCTCTGGCCAGGGCTCGATCCCTCCCCAATCGACAGGCTGCTCAAGGGTCGGGATGCGCTGATCTATCATCTCTGCTACAGATCCGATTCGCCCGCCGCCAGCCTGAAGTCCATGGAAGCAGCGGGGCTTCGCGTGCTGCCCGTCCTCGAGCCGCGCCCCGCCATACTTTTCGGCGGACGGCCCGTCTCCTTTCACAATGTCGTCTCGGTCGGACTGATCGAACTCGTCCATGGCTGATACCGTGCGGCTCATGGGCCGGATCGCGTTCGCTTTGACCGCGTTTGGGATTCGGATAGATTTCTGCGCTGCAACGCCGAGCGCGCGCGGGGAGCCATGCAACGGAACGAAGAAAGGTTCTCGCGGCGCGCGGGGCTCGGTTGCGCGGCCTTCGCGGGATGCCTGGCGCTCGCCGCCTGCGCTTCGTCGCCGCGCCAGACCTTCGACCTCGCGGCGGGCGCGCCCAAGCCGCCGCGGGCCGAGGAGCTGCGCAGCGGAACCGCCGCGGTTATCGTCGACACGCCGCAGGCCTCCGAACTCGTCGACTCCAGCCGCTTCGTGATCCGCACCGCCGGCGGCGAGCTTGCCTATCTCGAGAACGCGCAATGGTCGGATCGGGCGCCGAAGCTTGTGCAGGCGCGGCTCGTGTCCGCGCTCGCGCGCGGCGGCGTTGACGCGGCCTTCCCGGGAGCGTCCGGGGCGCTGCGTCTGGAGACGACGCTGAACCGGTTCGAGATCGACGAAGCGCAAGGGCGCGCCATCGTCGAAATCACGGCGCGGCTCGAAGTCGAGAGCAGCGGGGCGCGCCGCGCCGCGGCGATCTTTTCGGGCGAGGCGCCCGCGCCGCATACGCTGCCAGCAGAGGCCGCGCAGGCGTTCGAGGCGGCGCTCGACTCGTCTGCAGAGGCGATCGTCCGCTGGACGCGGCGCGAGGCGGCGGGGCGCTGAGCGGGCGTCGAGCATGAAATCGCGACGGCAAGAGGGCTAGCGCGGGCTTCGGCTGGATGGTAACTGGACCCGCGACCAGCGGGGCGGCCGAATGAACTTGCGGGTCTCGGGCCGCCCGAGAAAGAGATCGACAATCATGGTCAAGACGAGCCTCGACAACCCCTCAACCCGTTACGGCGCGGAGCCCGGCGGCGGCGCCCCGACCAAGGTGAACATCACCTTCATCGATTCGCACGGGCAGGCGCGCACCGTGGAGGGCGAGACCGGCTCGACCGTCATGGAGACGGCGCGTCGCAACGACATTCCCGAAATTGCGGCGGAATGCGGCGGCGCCTGCGCCTGCGCCACCTGCCACGTCTATGTCGAGCCCGACTGGGTCGAAAAATGCGGCGCGCGCTCGCAGATGGAAGAAGACATGCTCGACTTCGCCTTCGACGTTCAGACGAACTCGCGTCTGTGCTGCCAGATCACCGTGAAGCCGGAGCTCGAAGGCCTCGTCGTGCGCACGCCCGCCCAGCAAGGTTAGAAAGGTTTCCAAGGTAATGAGCAACAGGCAAGGCGACGCGGACGCTTCGGGCGTCGACACGATCGAGACCGACGTCGTAATCGTCGGCGCGGGTCCGGCTGGACTGTTCTCCGTGTTCGAGCTCGGGCTGCTCGACATTCGTGCGCATGTCGTCGACATTCTGCCGCGCGCTGGCGGCCAATGCTCGGAGCTCTATCCCGAAAAGCCGATCTATGACATTCCGGGTCTGCCCATCGTCACGGGCCAGGAGCTCACCGACAGTCTGTTGAAGCAGGTCGAGCCGTTCCATCCCGTCTTTCACTTCAACGAGATGGTCGAGACTCTGCAGGCGCAGGGCGCAGAAGACAAGCCCGCATTTCTCGTCGGCACGAGCTCGGGCAAGACGTTCAAGGCCAAATCGGTCATCGTCGCGGCTGGCGGCGGGTCATTCCAACCCAAGAAGCCGCCGATCCCGGGCATCGAGGACTATGAAAACACGTCCGTCTTCTATGCCGTGCGGCGCATGGAGGATTTCCGCGACAGGCACGTCGTCGTCGTCGGAGGCGGCGACTCGGCGCTCGACTGGACGCTCAATCTGCAGCCGATCGCCAAGAGCCTGACGCTCGTGCACCGACGCGACGCCTTCCGCGCCGCGCCGCATTCGGTCAAGGCGATGCATGATCTCGTCTCCGAGGGCAAGATCGCGCTCAAGCTCGGACAGGTCACCCAGGTGTCGGGCGAGGGGGGCGAGCTCGCGAGCGCGACGCTCAAGGGCAATGACGGGTCCGAGACCGAGATCGTCTGCGAGCGGCTCATGCCCTTCTTCGGCCTGACGATGAAGCTCGGCCCGGTCGCCGACTGGGGTTTGAACCTGCACGAGAACCTCGTCCCCGTCGATACGCAGAAATTCGAGACGAACCATCCCGGCATTTTCGCCGTGGGCGACATCAACACCTATCCCGGCAAGTTGAAGCTCATCCTCTGCGGCTTCCACGAGGCGGCGCTCGCCGCGCAGCGCGTGCACCACTACGTCTATCCGGAAAAGAAGCTGCTTTTCCAATACACGACATCCTCGACGAACCTGCAAAAGAAGCTCGGGGTCTCCTGAAGCACAGTCGCGCGGGTCCGCTCGGGGCGCGGCTGATGCGAACCAGCGACGAATCATCGCGCGTCAACTGCCGAGCTCGATGCATTTGAGATTGAGCTCTTCCCCTTGCACGATGCGGATGACCGAAGAACCGCACTCGCAAATCATGAGGGGCGAATCGGCGCGGAATCTCCTCTTGCAGAGCTCGCACTGCGCGAGTCCTTCAACCTTGTAAATTTGGAGCGTGGCGCCCTCCGCCAGCGTGCCCTCGGCCGCGAGGTCGAAGCAGAAGGAGAGCGATTCGATCGTGACGCCCGCCAGTTCGCCGACTTCCAGCGTGATCCGCGTGATCCGCCTTCCGGCGGCCGCTTGTTCCGCCATCTCGATCGCGCCTTGCGCAATGGAGAGCTCGTGCATGGCGCGCCCGAGAACGGGTCAGGTCTGCGACGCGCGCATGGCCTGCATCTCGGCCTGCGCTTCGCCGAGCTCGGTCAGGATGCGGAGCGTCGCCTTGGCTTCCTCGTCGTCGATCCGGCTCATGGCGAAGCCGACGTGCACGAGGACCCACATGCCAACGCAAGAGTCGATGGGATCGTCGCCGACGACGCAGGCGACGTTGATCTGTCGTTGCACGCCGCAGACATCGACAGTCGCGAGCAAGTTGGAAGGATCGTCGATTCTGACGATGCATCCGGGAATTCCAAGGCACATGGCCGACGCTCACATCATCGTGATCTTGAGATAGCGCACGATGTCACGAAAGTTGAACGCGATGAGCGCGACGATGATGAGGCCGACGACGATTTCTACGAGTGTCATGACAGTCACCTTTCAGCAGGCTCCGAGGGCTGTTTCGTCATGCTGCAACAGGGACGAGACCAGTCGCTGCACGAGCTCGACGCTCGGCTCGACCGCCGCCGCCACCACGTCGCTGAGCCCCATCTGTCCCTCCTCGTCCCCGAGCGTGAGCGGCTCGCAGAGCACGAACAAGATCCGCTCGCAGGCGGCGCCGAGCGTGGCGACAAGACCGAGGACCTTTTCGGGATCGAGCCCATGCGACGATGACAACAGGGTTTGCGCCGCTTCGCTCTTCGTCTCGGGACGTTCGGGCTCGACGACCGAGATTGCGCCGGGCTCCTCTCCGCGCGCCGCGGCGTCGATGATGATCGCGGCGTCGTAGCCGTCGGTCAGCGCATAAGCGAGATCCAGCCCTCTGATCCCGAAGTCCTTGACGACGACGGATGCGGGAAGAGCGCGACGACGCAGCAGAAGCGAGGCGACCTCCACGCCATAGGCGTCGTCGCCACAAAATATGTTGCCGACGCCGGCGACCAGAATTCTCATGGCGCAGCGCTCGCCTCTAGCGCCTCGATCTCCTCGAGCGAGAAGAAGAAGCGGTGCCCGGGAAAGCCACGCGCGCCGAGATCGCCGCCCGGATCGTCGAGCAGCGTCACTGCGACATGCAGCCGGTCCTCGAAGTCGCGTTCGATGGCCTGGACCACGCCGACCTTGTCCCTCAGCGCAATGTCGATAATGTCGCCGCGCTTCTTGGGATGTAGTCGGACGTGCGCGCCGACGGCAAGCCCCGCCCGCTCCGTCGGGGGATCACGGAACGCGCCATGAAGCTCATAGAGCCGATCGCGCGAGAGGCTCCGGCACCGCTCCAGGATTTCGCGCGTGCGCGGATCCGTCGCCGCCATCTCGCGCTGCTCTTCTTCGGTGAGCGTCAGCACGCGCAGCGTCAGCATTTCGTCGATCTCGGTCGAGTCGAAGAACTCGCCTCCGCTTTCAGACGCGACCTTCGGATAGTCGTAGAGGATGATCGGGGACGAAAGCACGACGTCCTTCGCCGGCGCCTCTCCCGCGAGGACCGGCCAAGTTCCGCGATTGTCGCAAGACGCGGCGACCTCGGCGAGCGCCGCCGGCGGATCCAACAGGGAGATGAACTCCGCCCCGCGCGCGATCAGGATCGTGTGCGTCGAGAGAAAGGCGAGCCGCTGCGCGTCCGCGCGCGGCATGCCGCCATAGACCGGAGTCGTGTTCTCAATGGCGACCCGCAGCTTCACGACGGCGCCTTGCACGGTCTCGACGGAGAGTCGCGCGAGGCCCGTCAGCGCTTCGGCGCTGCGGATGACCTCGCCGGCGGCGTCCGGCAAGGACTCGACGCTGCGCTCCGCCGGAAAATGCAACGCCACGCTCTGCGGCGCATGGGCGAGCGCGTCAATCGAAAGGCTTGGCAGGGCCGCCTCGCGCACGATCGCCTCGTCCCAGGCGACATATTGCTTCCCCCGCGACTCGAGCGCCGCAACGCGCGCACCCGCGCCGTCGAGGATTTGTCGACGCTGCGTATGCAGGAAGCGCAGGGTCACGTCGACCTCGGCCGACGCCCTCGCATTGAGCAGCGTCTCGGTCTGCATAAGCGAGGGTTCCTCGCCTTCATAGGCCTGCGGGAAAACGCCGCCAAAGCTCCAGCGCTGCTGGTTCTTGATCGCCGACGGCCGGTAGGGATAAAGGATATATCCTTCGAACAGCACAGCGTCGGCGATGGCTTTGACGCGATCGATGCTCATCCGGCCCGCGCCTCCGCATTCTGCAACAACGCATCCAGCGCGTCGTCGAAGGTCAGCAGCCCTCGTTGCCGTTTGAACTCATAAAGTCGGTCGAACGTCCTCGCGCCCAGGCGCAGCAGCTCGCAATCCGGATAATAGGCGTTCATGAGATCGAGCCACACGCTCGCAGGCAGACGAAAGCGAGCCTCCTTCGACCAGGGGATCTGCGAGATCTGCAAGTCGCCGTCGCGGTCTCTCTCGAACAGAGATCCGCTGAACAAGAAGGAAAGAGGGATCTCTCCCTCGGTCAAGCCATAAAAATACTTCGTGCTTGCGACATTGAAGTCATGGGTGCACGGGGCCGGGAGATTGACATGAGTTTCGCCTAGAAAGCCTGGGACGGCGACGTTGGCGTGCGTCCAGAGCAGGCTGTGCAGGGTCAGGCTCCAACGCTCTGGCGCGCCGAAGAGCTCGATGAGCCGTTCGCGCTCGCGCGCGCCATAGGCGCGTTGCGTCGGCTCGATGCGAATCTGGCAATAGAGGATGATGTTCTCGACTCGCTGCTGCGGCGCCGCGCTTGTGACGCGCAACCGGAACAGCAGCAGGGGCGAGGCGGAGAATCTCTCGGCTTCGACGCTTTCGATATCGAACGAGAGGTCAGCCATGCGCGAGCATCCCGCTCTGATGGTCATCCGCATCGAGCGCCGCAAAAAAATGCGCGATCGCCTCCCATACCTGGCTGCCGCCGGAAAGCCCCCTCCACTGCGATCGGATGAGGCCGACGAGCGCGAAGCAACGATCAATCGACACGCGGTAATAGCCGCGCGCGCCCCTCACCCGATTGATCAGCAAGGCTTCGACGTCGGGCGAGAGCGTTTCCAGGATCGGATTGGCCGCAGCGAGGCGCGACCAGGCCTCCCGGCTCATTGTGGACGCGGTCGCGCCGCCGGACCCCGGATAGAGCGCCACCGGCCCTCCTTCCGGCGTGCTGAGGAACAGAAAAACGAGGTCTATCGGCAATTGCATGGCCTCCCACTCGCAGTCGCTCAAATGAAAGTCGGCGAGCGCCTCAATCGACGGCTCTACGAGACGGAACCGCCCGCTCTCCGCCAAGGCGATGCTGCATGGCTGGCAGGCGCAGAGCAGACTTCGCGTTTCAAGCTCCAGAACATGTTGGTGGCTGGCTCCGATCAGCGCGCCGCACAATTCGCAACGCTCACGCCCGGGCGGCGACGTTTCGGCAAAACGCCGCAACCGCGCCACCCAATTCCCGCGCACATGATTGAGCATCGCCCTGTCCTTAGGTCTGCAGCGCCGTCGCCATGGAATGGTCCGACGTCCCGCGATGGACTTCCTCGAGCCGAATTTCGTCAAGATCGGGAGCAGAGTCCGTCAGCGCGCGCTCCACTTCGCGCAACGCGGCGCGACGATCGAGGGTCTCGTCGCTCCACAAAATGCGCGCGGTCGCTATAGATCCGTCGACGGCGACGAACTCGACACGGAAACCGCGCACGCCCCAATGGGGGCGCATGGCCGCGATCTTCCTGCGTAGACGCGTTTCGGGCTCCTCGGGATGCAGCCCGTGCAGCAGCAAGGCCGCGGCGACGTAATCGTCGCCCGCGAGACGGGCGGCGAGCGCGTCGCCGTCCGCTCCGTCCTGGATGATCACGATCGCCTTGGCGAGCGCCAGTCCGTGCAGGTCGAGCACGGCGTCCACAAGCTCTCGCGCGACCGTTCCCGCCTCGGCGTCGCCGAAGTCGTCGAGCGCCTCCATCGCGGCGTCGATGCGCTGTAGACAGCGCTCCAGCGCGTTGGCGGGTCCCTCGCCCATCTACGCCCCCGCGCGCGAAACGCCGAACATTGGCGAGTGGAGCGTCTCCAGCGTCTTGCCGCCGCCCACATACATGTGGACGCCGCAGGGCAGGCACGGATCGAAGCTTCGCACCGCCCGCATGATGTCGATGCCCTTGAAGTTGTCGCGTCCGTTCTCCTCGAAGATCGGCGTGTTCTGCACAGCGTCCTCGTATGGACCCGGCGTGCCGTAGACGTCGCGCGGCGTCGCGTTCCAGGGCGTCGGCGGATAGGGGTGGTAGTTCGCGATCTTGCCGCCGCGGATCACCAGATGATGCGAAAGCACGCCGCGCACCGCCTCGTGGAAGCCGCAGCCGATCGCCTCGTCGGGCACGTTGAACTCCGTCCAGGTTTTCGTGCGTCCGGCCTGCACTTCGGCCAGCGCCTTGTCGATGAAGTGATAGGCGAGCGCCGCGCAATAGGCCTGGAAATAGGTGCGGGCGCGATCGCGCTCGATGGCGTTGCTCCACGCCGGGACCTTCCATTCGAATTCCTTCTCGCCCTTGAGCGCGGTCTTGGGCAGATAGATTTTGACGCTATTGCCCGTCGCCTTCACATAGCCGACGTCGACGAGGCCGGCCAAGGCCGTGGCCCAGAGCCGCGCGATCGCGCCGCCGCCGGTGTCGAGCGCGAGATGATCGCCGGTGCGCTTGTCGAGCCAACGCGGACACATGACCCAGGAATATTTGCCGTGGAAGTCGCGCTTCTGCGGACGCGGCATCGTCGTCTGGTTCCAGGGGTGGCGCTGGTCGATCGCGTTGCCGAGGGGATCGGTCTTGACGAAGGTTTCGCTGTTCTGCCAGTCGTCGTAATAGCTGTGGCCGAGCAGGATGCGCATTTGAACGTTGATGTCGACGAGATCGGTCGTCACCAGCTCTCCATCGACGATGACGCCCGGCGTCACGAACATCGCGCGACCCCATTCCGTCATCGTCTTGTAGTTGTAGTCGCACTTGTCCGGATCCTGAAAAGAGCCCCAGCAGCCGATGAGAATGCGCCTGCGTCCGACCTCCTCGTAGCCAGGGAGCGCCTCATACATGAAGTCGAAGAGATCGTCGTGCAGCGGCACGCATTTTTTCATGAACTCCGTGTATTTGGTCAGCCGCGCGAGATAATCGGTGAAGAGCTGCACTGTGGGCGTCGTGCCGACGCCGCCTGGGTAGAGCGTCGAAGGATGCACGTGGCGCCCTTCCATGAGCGAGAACATCTCGCGCGTGTAGCGGCTGACCATCAAGGTCTCGCGATAGAACTCGCCGCTGAAGGGGTTGAGCGCGGTCATGATGTCGCCGATTGACCTGTAACCGTGGTCCGCGGCGTGCCGGGCAGGCGTGCGCTGCGCCTTTTCCCAGACGCTCGGATTGGTCTCCTTCACCATCTGCTCGCAGAAGTCGACGCCGACGAGATTGTCCTGATAGATGTTGTGATCGAACATATATTCGGCGGCTTCGCCAAGGTTGATGATCCATTCCGCGAGCGCCGGCGGCTTCACCCCATAGGCCATGTTCTGCGCGTAGACGGAGCAGGTGGCGTGATTGTCGCCGCAGATCCCGCAAATGCGGCTCGTGATGAAATGCGCGTCGCGCGGATCCTTGCCCTTCATGAAGATGCTGTATCCGCGGAAGATCGACGAGGTGCTGTGGCATTCGGCGACGCGGCGGTTGTCGAAATCGATCTTTGTGAAGATGCCGAGGCTGCCGACGATGCGCGTGATCGGATCCCAGCTCATCTCCACGAGATTGGGGGACTTCGTCTCCGGCCCTATGGTCTCTGCTATCTGGTCCATCGTCGTTCCCCTAGAGCGGATAGAGGGCTTGCGGCCTGGCTGGATCGTAGCCGGTCGTGCGCTGCGGCTTGTTGTGGCGCCACTTCGGCTCCTTGTTCAGCGTGCTGTTGGTGAGCCGCCGCAGATTGCGGATCAGCACGCCATAGGGCTTCACCAGCGCCGACGAGAGGCGCGCGCCGGGCGGCTCGTCCATGAAGGGCATGAGCTTGTCGGGGAAGCCCGGCATGGTGCAGCCGATGCAGATGCCGCCGACATTCGGGCAGCCGCCGACGCCGCCGATCCAACCCCGCTTCGGCACGTTGCAATGCACGACGGGTCCCCAGCACCCGATCTTGACCAGGCATTTGCGTGAGCCGTACTCCTGCGCGAAGTCGGCCTGCTCGTAATAGGCAGCGCGATCGCATCCCTGATGCACGGTCATGTCGAACAGCCATTTCGGCCGCAGCGCGTCGTCGAGCGGAATCATCGGCGCTGCGCCTGCGAGCTGGCGCAGAAGATAGAGCAGCGTCTCCATGAAATTGTCCGGCTGCACCGGACAGCCTGGAACATTGACGATGGGCAGGCCCGCTTTCGACTTCCAGTCCCAGCCGAGGTAGTCCGCGACGCCCATGCAGCCGGTCGGATTGCCCTTCATCGCATGAATGCCGCCATAGGTCGCGCAGGTTCCCGCCGCGATGACGCCGAGCGCCTTGGGCGCGAGCCTGTCGATCCACTCGGTCGTCGTGATCGGCTGCCCGGTCTTGTGGTCCGTGCCGAAAGCCGCCCAATAACCCTCGCCTGAGAGCTGCTCGTTGGGCACCGAGCCCTCGACCACGAGCACGAAATTACCCAGCTCGCCGCGGTCCGCCTTGTGGAAATATTCGAGGAACTCGTCGCCGACCTCATAGGCCAATACGGGATTGTGCAGATGCACCCTTGGCAACCCCGGTACAGCCCCAAGCAGCACATCCTCTATGCTCGGCTGGCTCGCCGATGTGATCGAGACCGTGTCGCCATCGCAGCTCAAGCCCGCGGTGATCCATAAAATGTGCACTTCCTCGATCTTGGGAGACTTTTGAGTCTTGCGACCATAGGGGATGGCGTCTGGCATAACTCGGCCCTCGCTAGGCGGACTCTTCGCCATCAATCCAAACGAAGTTTTTTTGAATCAGTTCCATAATAGAGAATAATTTTGTTGGAGCGAGGCGCCAGAAACGCGCGGCTTATTGACGAGCTCAAACTATAATCTACGAGGTTAAATGAATGATTGGTCGTCAGCTTGGGCTCATGGAGAAGCTCATTTCTCAGCTGGAGCTTGAAAGACCTGCAAAAATAATTTCAGCTTTGCCGCTTGAGCCATAGGGCGTTGGCGTTAGCTGCCGCTCGTAGCGCCCGCCGACTTGAGGGATGAATGTCGGCGCCGGTTTGCTCTTCGGGAAAGAGCTCGATGAATCCTCGCTCCTCGCGCCAGACGCGGCGCCGACCCGAAGCGGTCGAGATCCGCGTGCGCGGGCGCGTGCAGGGCGTTGGGTTCAGACCGAATGTCTGGCGGATGGCGCGACAATTCGGACTGGCGGGAGAAGTCTTCAACGACTCGCAGGGAGTCGTCGTGTGCGTCGGCGGGGCGCAAGCGAACATCGAAGCCTTCATCGAGCGCCTCAGGCGCGAGGCGCCGCCGCTGAGCCGCATCGACGCGATCGAGACGCGCCCTTTTTCGGGATCCTTGCCGACAGACTTCCGCATCGCAGAGAGCGTCGGCGGCGGCGCCGATACGCAGGTTGCGCCGGACGCTGCGATTTGCGCGGCCTGCGCCGCCGAAATCTCGGATGCCTCCGCGCGCCGCCATCGCTATGCTTTCACCAACTGCACGCATTGCGGCCCGCGACTGACGGTCGTCACGGGAATCCCTTACGATCGGGCGCGGACGACAATGGCGCGCTTCGTCATGTGCGAAGCCTGCGCCAGGCAATATGCCGATCCGTCGGATCGCCGCTTCCATGCGCAGCCGATCGCCTGTCCGAATTGCGGACCGCTGCTGTCGCTCGCGCGAATGGACCGCGGGTCTCTCGAGCTCATCGCGACGCAAGACCCGCTCGAAGCCGCCTGCCGGCTGCTCAAAGACGGGGAGATCGTCGCCGTCAAAGCGCTCGGCGGCTACCAGCTCGCATGCGACGCGACGGATGTGGGAGCCGTGACGCGCCTGCGACGCCTCAAGCATCGCGACGCGAAGCCCTTCGCGCTCATGGCGGAAGACCTCGCGACGATACGCGCCTATTGCGACGTCAGCGAGGAAGAGGCGCGCCTGCTCTCGGGTCCATCGGCCCCGATCGTCTTGCTTCGCTGCGCTGAGCGCAGCGTTCTGCCGGAGGCGATCGCGCCAGGATTGCGAACGCTCGGCTTCATGTTGCCGACCACTCCCTTGCACATGTTGCTTGTGCGCGGCGTCGCCAGACCGCTCGTCATGACGAGCGGGAATCTCTCGGACGAGCCGCAAGTCACCGACGACGCCGAGGCGCCGAACCGTCTCGGGTCGATTGCGCCCCATGCGCTGACGCATGATCGCGAGATCGCCAATCGCATCGACGACTCCGTCAGTCGTATGATGGACGGCGCGCCTCGTCTGTTGCGTCGCGCGCGCGGCTTTGCGCCGGCGCCGATCGTCTTGCCGCCCGAATTCAAGCAGGCGCCGCCGCTCCTCGCCTTCGGCGGGCAGCTCAAGGCGACCTTCTGCCTGTTTCGCAGCGGCGAGGCGATCTTGTCGCCGCATCTGGGCGATCTCGAGAACGCGGCGACTTTCGATGATTACCGCAAGAGCCTCGCGTTCTTCTCTCGGCTCTTCGAACATGCGCCCAGGGCGCTCGTGGCCGATCGACATCCCGAATATGCGTCGACAAAGCTCGCGCGAAGCCACGCCGGCGGCTCGCTTGCGCTGCTAGAGACGCAACACCATCATGCGCATATAGCCGCCTGTCTTGCCGAAAATCTTTACCCTCTGCGCGCGCCGCCGGTCCTCGGCGTTGTCCTGGACGGCCTCGGACTCGGCGATGATGATGAGATCTGGGGCGGCGAATTCCTGCTCGCAGACTACCTCGGCTATCGTCGGCTCGGCGCGTTGAAGCCCGCGCCGATGCCGGGCGGCGAACGGGCCTCGCGCGAGCCATGGCGCAACCTCTATGCGCACATCGCGACAGGGGTGGGCTGGGCCAAATTCGCAGACGTTTGCCACGGGCTTGAAGTCCTGGCCTATCTCGAGGCGAAGCCGCTTGCGACGCTCGACGCCATGGTGAGGCGCAAGGTGAACGCGCCGCCGGCTTCGTCCTGCGGACGTCTGTTCGACGCCTTCGCCGCGCTGGTCGGCCTGTGCCGTGACCGGCAGGCTTACGAGGGCCAGGCCGGCGCGCTCCTCGAGGCGAGCGTCGAGGAAGACGCGCTCCGTCCGGCTGGCGAGGGCTATCCGTTTGGGCTCGGCGACCCGGCGAGCTCCGCGCCGGCCTACGTCGATCCCGACCCCATGTGGAGCGCGGCGCTGGACGATCTGCGCGATGCAGTTCCGCTGCGTCTGATGGCGGCGCGCTTTCACGTCGGTCTCGCGGAGGCGGTTGCACGCATGGCGCAAAGTCTTGCGCGCGAAGACGGCAGGCGGCGTTTCGACACGATCGCGCTTTCGGGCGGTTGTTTCCAGAATCGCATCCTGTTCGAGGAGATCGCGCGCCGACTGCGCGAAAGCGGTTTTGCGGTGCTCTCCCACACGCAAGTCCCTGCGAATGACGGCGGCTTGTCGCTGGGACAGGCGGCGATCGGCGCCGGTCGGCTCATCTGCACTTGAGCGTCGAGGAGGCGTGATGTCGAGCCAGAACAGCCTGAAGCGCCTCTATCCCTTCCTCTATGGCGAGCAGGAGGCGCGCTCGCTCGACGCGGCGCTGCTCGACTCGGTGGCCGCCAAGGCGCGCGACTCGCGCGAGACGAACGCGGCGTTCTTCGCAGAACAGGCTACGATCATCGTCGCCGCCGCAAGAAGCCTCGCCGAGGTGTATCGCAACGGGGGACGGCTCTTCTCGATGGGCAATGGCGGGTCGAGCTGCGACGCGGCGCATATTGCGGTGGAATTCGTTCACCCCATTACCGCCG
This sequence comes from Methylocystis sp., assembly GCA_035319645.1. Taxonomy (GTDB): domain Bacteria; phylum Pseudomonadota; class Alphaproteobacteria; order Rhizobiales; family Beijerinckiaceae; genus Methylocystis. The sequence continues at coordinate 15,191 of DATHCI010000106.1, forward strand.
GTCGTCCCGCGCTCGCCGCGATCAATCTCGTCGCCGATCTCGCGATGATTTCGGCGGTCGGCAACGATGTCGGCTTCGACCACGTGTTCCTGCGCCAGCTGATTGCCCAAGCGAGAGCGGGCGACGCGTTGATTGGCGTGTCGACGAGCGGCAACAGCGCAAATCTCCTGGCGGCCTTCGCCAAGGCGAAGGATATGCGCGTCGTCACGATCGGCCTTGCGGGCGGCGACGGCGGCAGGATGAGATCCAGCGGCCTCGTCGATCATTGTCTCGTCGTGCCGTCGAGTTCGATTCACCGCATCCAGGAGTGCCATGTGGCCTGCTACCACATCCTCTGGGACCTCGTTCACACGCTGCTGGCCGACGATCGTGGCTGCGCCGCGGCAAGAGAGCCGACGCCATGAAATATGTCGAAGAATTTCGCGACAGCGCCAGGGCGCGCATCCTCGTGACCGAGATCGAGCGCCTAATCGGCGCCATCGCGCCGCCGGAGGATCGCCCGATCCACATCATGGAGGTGTGCGGCGGCCACACGCATTCGATCTTCCGCTATGGCGTCGAAGGCATGTTGCCGAAAGCGATCGAGTTGGTGCACGGCCCCGGTTGCCCGGTCTGCGTTCTTCCGATGGGGCGCGTCGACGATTGCGTGAGCATCGCCGAGCAGGAGGGCGTGGTCTTTGCGACGTTCGGCGACGCCATGCGCGTGCCGGGCTCGAAGAAGAGCCTGCTGCAAGCCAAGGCTGACGGCGCCGACGTCCGCATGGTCTATTCGCCGATGGACGCCCTCGCGCTCGCGCGCAAAAACCCCGAGCGCGAGATCGTGTTCTTCGGCCTCGGCTTCGAGACCACCATGCCGTCGACGGCGCTGACGATCTTGCAGGCGGAGCGCGAGGGGATCATAAACTTCAGCCTGTTCTGCAATCACATCACCATCGTGCCCACCATAAAGGCCATTCTCGACAGCCCCGATCTCAGGCTCGACGGATTTTTAGGCCCCGGGCACGTCTCGATGGTGATCGGCGCCGCGCCATACGAGTTCATCGCCAGATTCTATCGAAAACCGATGGTCATCGCCGGCTTCGAGCCGCAGGACATTCTGCAGTCGATCTGGATGGTATTGAAGCAGATCGCCGAGGGGCGCTGCGAGATCGAAAATCAATATGCGCGCGTCGTGCCCGAGCAGGGCAACGAGGCGGCGCTCGCGGCCGTCGCCCGCGTCTATGAGCTGCGCGAATTTTTTGAGTGGCGCGGGCTGGGCTCGATCGACCATTCAGGCGTGCGGCTGCGTGAAGCCTACGCGCGGTTCGACGCCGAGAGAAAGTTCGCGCTTGCGAACGTGAGAATCGCCGATCCGAAGTCCTGTCAGTGCGGCGAGGTGCTGAAGGGCGTCATCAAGCCTTGGCAGTGCAAGGTCTTCGGGACCGCCTGCACGCCTGAGACGCCGCTCGGCGCCTTGATGGTGTCGTCGGAGGGCGCTTGCGCCGCCTATTATCAATATGGCGGCGTCAAAGAACCGCAGGCGGCCGCATGAACATCGTCGCGCCGATCGTCAAGAGCCCTCGCGAGCTTGGCAAGGTGTGCGTGAACAGCGTGACGCTGGCCCACGGCGGCGGCGGCAGGGCGATGAAGGACCTGGTGGACGACGTTTTCGTCCGTGCTTTCGACGCCTGTTCCTGTGCGCCTCTGGAGGACCAGGCGCGCCTCGATCTTGCTGAATTCGCGGCGCGCGGCGACCGGCTGGCCTTCACGACCGACAGCTTTGTCGTCGATCCGCTGTTTTTTCCGGGCGGCGACATCGGCAAGCTCGCAGTGTGCGGCTCCGTCAACGATCTCGCCGTTGGCGGCGCCGTTCCGCTCTATCTCTCCTGCGCCGCCATCGTGGAAGAAGGCGTCGCGATCGACGTGCTGCGCGAGGTCGCGCGCTCGATGGCGGCGACGGCGGCGCAGGCCGGCGTCAAGATCGTCACCGGCGACACCAAGGTCGTGCAGCGCGGCTCCTGCGACAAGCTGTTTTTGACGACGACGGGCGTCGGGGCCATCGGAGCGGGCGTCGCGCTTGGAGTCGACAAGGCTGCGCCGGGAGACGCCGTCCTCGTCAACGGCGTTCTTGGCGACCACGGGGCGGCGATTCTGTGCGCCCGCGGCGACCTGATGCTGGACGCGCCGATCGAAAGCGATTGCGCCTGTCTGCATGGTTTGATCGCGGGGCTGCTTGAGGCCGCGCCATTGGTGCGCTTCATGCGCGACGCGACGCGCGGCGGAGTGGCCACCGTGCTGAACGAGATCGCCGAAGCCTCGCGCGCAGCGATCGAAATCGACGAAGACTCGACGCCCATCCGGGCCGAAGTCCGGGCTTTTTGCGAAATTCTCGGGCTGGACCCGCTTTATCTCGCCAATGAGGGCAAGATCGTTGTCGTGGCGCCGCAACGCCAGGCCGAAGCGGCGCTCGAAGCCATGCGTCGCCATCCGCTCGGGCGCGACTCCTGCCGCATTGGCTCCATCACGGCGGGAGAGCCGGGACGCGTCACAATGCGCACGAGCTTTGGGGGGCGAAGAATCGTCGACATGCTCGTTGGCGAGCAACTGCCGCGCATATGTTGAGCGGGGCGCGACCCGAGCGAAAGGAGCGAACTATGTGCAAGACCTGCGGGTGCGGCGAAGAGTCGGAGTCGTCGCTCCTCAACATGCAGACGGGGAGGAAGATCGACCTCGCAACGCAATCGCGGCCTCATTCCGGCGCGGCGAATCATCATTGGCGTCACCATGATCATCCCCATGATGGCGATTCCGACCTCGCGCATGCCTCCGGACATGTGCACAGGCATGAGGACGGCGTCTGGCGCAGCCATGCGCATGAGCCGCATGGTCACGAGCAGCATTCCCGCCGAAGGGGAGAAACGCTGGATCTGCAGGCGCGAATTCTCGCCAAGAACGATGCGATCGCCGCACAAAATCGCGCTTGGCTGACGGGACGCGAGATCCTGGCCCTCAACATCATGAGCTCTCCCGGCGCCGGCAAGACGACCTTTTTGGAGCGCACGATCGCCGAGCTGAAAGGCGAGGCGAAACTCTTCGTCATCGAGGGTGATCAGGCGACGTCGGCGGACGGAGAGCGAATCCGCGCGGCGGGCGCGGCGGCCGTGCAAGTGAACACCGGCGCCGGCTGCCATCTCGAAGCCGACATGATCGCGCGCGGGCTTGCAGAGCTGCGGCCCACGCCCGGCTCGATCGTCATGATCGAGAATGTGGGCAATCTCGTCTGCCCCGCTCTATTCGATCTCGGCGAAAGCTCGAAAGTGGTGATGCTCTCCGTCACGGAAGGCGAGGACAAGCCGCTGAAGTATCCGCATATGTTCCGGGCGGCGCGGCTCATCATCATCAACAAGATCGACCTTGCGCCACATGTCGACTTCGACCGCGACCGCTGCATCGCCAATGCGCGGCGCGTCAATCCCGGCGTCGAGGCGCTGGAGCTTTCATCAAGAACCGGAGAGGGGTTCGAGGCTTGGCGAAGCTGGCTGCTGCGGGAGGCCGCAGAGACGCATGAAAGAGCGTTTCGCGGCGCGCCGCCGGGGAATGAGGCGGCGCCCATCCACGCAGGAGGCAGAGCCTAGATTCCTCCCCCGTCGTGGAACGTCTCGAGACGCGCCTTCGCCTGAGTGATGTTGCTGTTCGGCGGCACGCTGTGCGTGAGCCACACATTGCCTCCGATGGAAGAGCCTTGACCGATCGTGATGCGCCCGAGAATCGTCGCGCCGGCGTAGACGACGACGTCATCCTCCAGGATCGGATGTCTGGGCTTGCCTTTGACGAGCGCGCCCGTCTCGTCCGCCTCGAAACGCTTCGCGCCGAGCGTGACCGCTTGATAGAGGCGCACGCGCTTGCCGAGGCGCGCCGTTTCCCCGATCACGACGCCGGTTCCGTGATCGATAAAAAAGCCCTCGTCGATTTCCGCGCCGGGGTGGATGTCGATGCCGGTCTGCGCATGCGCGAGCTCGGCAATGATGCGCGCAAGCATCGGCGCGCCGAGCACGTAGAGCTGATGCGCGAGGCGATGCCTGATCAGCGTCGAAATTCCGGGATAGCAGAAGATGACTTCATCGAGGCTGCGCGCGGCGGGATCGCCGTCGAACGCGGCCCGGATGTCGACATCGAGCGTAGCCCGCACCTTCGGCAGTCCGCGCGCGAAGGCGCGAGTGATCTCGCCGGCGCGCGGATCGTGCTCGGAATTCGCCGGATCCGCGCTGTCTGCATGAAGCTGCAGTTCGCGACGCACCTGTTCCCGCAGAGAGCGGAAGGCGGCGTCGAGCGTGAATGCGATGAATCCGTCCACGCTGTCGAGCGTGAGCTCCGCTGGCGCGAAGTGGCGCGGATAGAGCGAGGCGACAAGACCGTCCACGATTGACGCGATGGCCTGACGCGACGGGAGCTCCGGCGGCGGCCCGCCGCCATAGCGCCGCTGCTGCGACGACTTGCGCAGGCCGCGCAGCTCCTCGACGATTCCGTTCAAGTCGGTCTGGTCGTCCTCGACCGCGCTCGGCTCGACGTGCTTGGTCATGGGCGGAAGTCCATTATGGCGGCGCAAGACATTAAGTCTTGCGGCGCGACTCACTTCAGCTGATCGGACGCCTTGTCGATGCCGGCCTTGGCGCAAACCTCGTCCTTGTCGCCGCCCGGCGCCCCGGATACGCCGACGGCGCCGAGGACCTGATCGCCGACCTTGATCGGCAAGCCCCCCTGGATCGCGATGACGCCCGTCAGATTGACTTGTCCCGAGGTCGGATTGTCCTTCACGCGCTGGGCGAATTCCCCGGAAGGGATACGGAACGTGCGCGCCGTGTATGCCTTGCGCTGGCTGTTCTCGAATGTGTGGGGCGAAGCCCCGTCGCCGCGCAGCCCAACGAGAACCTGGCCTTCGAGACCGACGACCGTCACCGAGACGTGATAGCCCTGCTGCGTGCAGGTCTCATAGGCCGTCTGTGCGATGCTCAGCGCGATCGGCGTCGACAGCGTCTTTTGCGTCGGCAATTCAGCGGCGGCGCCAGAGGCCTGCGCGACCAGCAGAGCGGGGCACAGCCACAGCGGGGCGGAACGTGCGAGTCTCATGGATTCGATCCGTTGGTGAGATGCTTCAGATCGACAATATACATACTAATTTAATATGCAATATGATTTTGGACGAATACCCCGCTCATAAAAAGTCGAATGGCCATGGAGCTTGTAGCCGCAGCGTATGTATTTGATATTACGTGCATATTTAGGGCGGCAACAGAAGAGGGGGCAAAACTCGCCACGCGGATTGCCTTGACGAAGCTTCTCACCCCGACTACAAAATTATTATCCATGATAGGAAAGCTCAAATGAATACGCAAGCTCAGAGCAGACCCGCGGACGCTCTCCGACCACGCCGCTCGCCGGCGGATCAGCTTTCCAGAACGGTCGCAGAAAGGCTCAAGCGGCTGATCGCCGGCAAGGCCCGGTCCTTCGAGCGTCTGTCGGAGCTCAGCGGCATCGACGCCTCGGAGCTCATGCGAATCGAGAGCGGCGCCGAGATTCCGAAGATCGGACATCTCTGGCGTATCGCCAACGCGCTCGGCGTGCCTTTCGGCAGTCTCGTCGCGTCGAAGGAGCGGCAAGGCGTTTTCGTGATCCGCAAGAACGAGGCGCAAGCGATCGCTTCCGCCGACGGGGCGTTTTTGACGCGCCCACTCTTTCCTTACGATTGCCGACGCCCGGTGGAATTCTATCACGTTGCGCTGGGGCCCTCGCACATCGAGCGCGCCGAAGCGCACGCGCCCGGCACCAAAGAGAATCTCGTCGTCGCCAAAGGACAGGTGGAAATCATCGTCGGACGCGAGTCGCCGGCGCAGCTCGACGAAGGCGACGCGATCGACTTCCTGGCGGACGTCCCGCACAGCTACCGCAATCTCGGCACGACGACGGCGATTCTCTATCTCGTCATGTCTTACGAGGCGCCGGCGGAGGGCGGGTGCGGTTGACCGATCCGTCCCGTCGGTCGGCGGAAGTTAGTCTACGAATTTTGTAGAGGTCTACATCTTTAGTTTATAAGTATTCCACGAGGCTTGGCTGAAATTTATTTGAGAAACACTTGCTTCCCGGGCTGCGCTGAGGTAGTAAAGCCTCATCGCAGGCTAGCTGCTTGCGCCATATTCCACGACTTCGCCTCGGAGAGGCCGGCGTCCGCGCTCTAAAGTCGCTTCAAGGAAAAAACGCATGACTGCTGAACCCGAACTAAGGCGCACGCTGAGCGAATCGGCGGCGCGCCAGCTTGCCAATGCGACCAAGACCAGACCGCAATGGTCCGGCATCACGCCGCGCTGGCTCATCTCCTTCCTGCCTTGGGTTCCGGTCGAGGCCGGCATCTACCGTCTGAACCGCGTGAAGGAGGCCGTCGCGCTCACGGACGCCGACGTGCAGTGCAGCCCGGCGCGCGACCGCGACGCCGACCTGCCCGAGACCTTCGTCGATTACGAGGACGCGCCGCGCGAATACTCGATGAATGCGGTGACGACGGTCCTCGACGTGCAAACGCGCGTCTCCGACCTTTACAATCACCCCTACGACCAAATTCAGGAGCAGGTGCGCCTGCTCACCGAGAAGGTGAAGGAAAAGCAGGAAGCGGAGCTCATCAACAATCCGGAATATGGCTTCCTCGCCAACACCGCGCCGTCGATGAAGATCAAGACGCGCACCGGCGCGCCCCAGCCGGACGACCTCGACGAGCTCATCGCCAAGGTGTGGAAAGAGCCGGCCTTCTTTCTCGCGCATCCGCGCGCCATCGCCTCCTTCGGGCGCGAATGCACGCGCCGCGGCGTGCCGCCGCCAACCGTCACGCTGTTCGGCTCCCCGTTCGTCGTCTGGCGCGGCCTGCCGCTCGTTCCAAGCGACAAGCTCTACATCGACGAGAATGGCAAGACCAACATCCTGCTCCTGCGGACAGGCGAAAAGAAGCAGGGCGTGATCGGCCTGTTCCAGCCGGGCGTTCCGGGCGAGGTCGCGCCGAGCCTGTCAGTGCGCTTCATGGGCATCAACCGCAAGGCCATCGCGTCCTATCTGATCTCGCTCTACTGCTCGGCCGCCGTGCTCACGCATGACGCGCTCGGCGTGCTCGAGGATGTCGATGTCGGCAAATATCACGACTACGGCGACAAATACGTCTGACTTTCGCATGCGCCGGCGGCCTGATGTCGCCGGCGGCCCGCTTTTCTCAAGGAACGCAAAGCATGTCCTCTGCGCAGTCGATCCCGGCGTCGCCCACCATGCCTGCGACCGACGTCCCCTCTCATGAGGCGGTGGATCATCACGCGCCGGCGCCTTTCGATCCTCAGATGATTGCCCAACTGGCCAACGCCTTCTTTCAGCTTCAGCCGCACCAGGCGCCGCCGGCCCCCATCGCGCCGGGCGCGCCGATCGCGGCGCCGCTCGCGCCGGAAGTCCCAGGCCCGACTGTCGTCACGACCGCCGCCCCTTATGCGCCGGCGCGTCCCTCGTTCGGACCGTTGGACGTGCCGCCGACCTCCATTCCTTCCGTCGTGCCCACGCCGAACGTCGCCGCGCCTGCGGCGCCGATCAGCGCGCGGCCCCTGGGCCTGCCGGATCCGCCTCAGCCCGGCGCCTCCGTTGGCGCCCTCGACGTCGCTTCCCCCGCAGCGCTTGATTACGCGGCGATTCCGCGCCTGCTCGGCGACGCCATCAGCTTCAGCCCGTCGAACGAGAACGCGGCGCCGATCACCGGCTACGTCCCCTTAGCTTCATCGGCGCCGACTGAGGAGCTCTATTTTCTGAATGGGCGCTCGGGCGCCGCGGCGCCGGGCACGGCCCCGGCCGCGCCGAGCTTCGTCTTTCCGCGCTTCGATCTTCAGCCCGAGACTGCGAAAGCCCCCGCGCCGACGCATCCCGCGCAAGCGCCCGAGACGCTCGCGATATCCGGTCCTTCGGACGCTGATCCGCATCGCCTCTCCGACCTTGCCTCTTTGGGATCGCCGCCCGCGCCCGCGCCGCTCGATGGCCTGCATAGCGGGGCTTCGCCGGGCTCGGCCGGCCCGGCGGCCAGCGACGCGCTCTACTTTGCAAGTCACGCTGGCGGTCATACGGGACTGACCGAGACCGCTCCAGCGCAGCCGAAAGACTCCTCGCCCAGCTATCAGCCGGAGCTGGCCGCGGCGACGCCCGACAGCCGGCAGATCTTCGACCCCTATCGCGTCAAGCGCGACTTTCCGATCCTGCAGCAGCAGGTGCACGGCAAGCCCCTCGTATGGCTGGACAACGCCGCGACGACGCAGAAACCGCAGTCGGTCATCGACCGTCTTTCGCACTTCTACGAATACGAGAACTCCAATATCCACCGCGCCGCGCATGCGCTCGCCGCGCGCTCGACCGACGCCTATGAGGCCGCGCGCGAAAAGGTCCGCCGCTTCCTCAAGGCGCCGAACGTCAAGGACATCATCTTCGTTCGTGGAACGACGGAAGGGATCAATCTCGTCGCGCAGGCCTGGGGTCGTCGCAATGTGAAAGAGGGCGACGAGATCGTCATCTCGTGGCTCGAGCATCATGCCAATATCGTGCCCTGGCAGATGCTCTGCTCCGAAACCGGCGCGCGGTTGCGCGTCGCGCCGGTCGATGACCGCGGCCAGATCATTCTCGAAGAGTATGAGAAGCTCCTCAATCCCAGGACGCGCATCGTCGCGGTGACGCAGGTCTCGAACGCCCTCGGCACGGTGACGCCCGTGTACGAGATCACGGCCATGGCGCATCGCCATGGCGCGCGCGTGCTGATCGACGGCGCACAGTCCGTCCCTCACATGCCGGTCGACGTGCAGTCGATCGATTGCGACTTCTTCGTGTTCTCCGGCCACAAGGTGTTCGGCCCGACCGGCGTCGGCGTCGTCTACGGCAAGGACGAAGTCCTGCAGCACATGCCGCCGTGGCAGGGCGGCGGCAATATGATCGCCGACGTCACGTTCGAGAAAACGATCTACCAGGCGCCGCCGGACCGCTTCGAGGCCGGCACAGGCACGATCGCCGACGCCGTGGGCCTCGGCGCTGCGCTCGATTATGTCGAGAGCATCGGCATGGAGGTCATCGGCCGCTATGAGCACGATCTGCTCGTCTACGCCATGGAGAAGATGCGTCACGTGCCAGGCCTGACCTTCGTCGGGACCGCGCCGGAGAAGGCCTCGGTCCTCTCCTTCGTGCTGCGCGGCCATGATGCGGGCGACGTCGGCAAGGCGCTCGACCGCGAGGGCATCGCCGTGCGGGCGGGCCACCACTGCGCGCAGCCCATCCTGCGGCGCTTCGGCCTGGAGGCGACCGTGCGGCCGTCCCTCGCCTTCTACAACACGTGCGCCGACGTCGACGCGCTCGTCGTTGCGCTCATGCGTCTTCAAAGCGGACACGCCGCGGCACGATGAGCGCTGCGGAGGCCGCTCCATCTAGTTCGCTTAATCTATAGTATTTATTGACTATCGTCCACGCGGCGGCTAATTTGCGTCCACCTGACTTTTCGGGTGGAAAGAGTTGGCCGACGTGCTGACCAAAAAGGGCAAATACGGGCTCAAGGCGATGGTGCATCTCGCGCGGTTTCCGCCGGGACAGCCGACCCCCGTGCTCGACATTGCGTCAACCGAACGGATTCCGAAGAAGTTCCTTGACGCCATTCTCTGCGAGCTCCGCAACTCCGGCTTCGTGAACTCCAAGATGGGGAAGGGCGGCGGCTACACGCTCGCGCGCGCCCCGGAGGACATCTACGTCGGCGACATCGTGCGCGCGATCGACGGCCCGCTCGCGCCGATTCCCTGCGCCAGCAAAACGCGATACCAACGTTGCGACGACTGCCCAGACGAGCAGGCCTGCTCCGTGCGGCTCGTCATGATGGAGGCGCAGCGCGCGCTCTCAAACGTTCTTGACAATTGTTCGCTGGCCGAAATGCGGCGGATGGCCGACGCGGGCCTGAGCATTCCGTCGCATGAAGCATGACCCAGCTGGATCTGAAGGCCCTGGCGCCGAAAGCGGCGGAAGCCGAGCGCTTTCTCAAAGCGCTCGCGAGCGGCCATCGGCTCATGATCCTTTGCGAGCTGCAGAATGGCGAACTATCGGTCACCAGCCTGCAGCAGGCGCTAGGCTTGAGCCAATCGTCGCTCTCGCAGCATCTCGCGCGGCTGCGCGCGGACGCGCTGGTCAAGACGCGACGCGAGTCCCAGATGATTTATTACTCGCTCGCGGACGAAAAGGCGTCTCGGACAATCCGTCTCGTCTACGAGCTGTTCTGCAACTAGGACGGCGCCGATGCGCGGGCGCTCGCCGCTCCATCCCGAATACGCCCCGGATGAGATGCGCAAAGGGCGGGAGAAGTTTGCTTTATTCCTGCTTCCGACAATCATAGGCGAAGGTGATATAAGGGAAGCGGACTTCCTCCCCTCCCATGAGTTCGGGAGTTGCGGCCATCAGCTCCCGCGTGCGCGCCGCAACCTTTTCCCGCTCCGCCGCCGAGAGCGTCGCAATGAAGCTCGTCGACAGCACCCGTTCGACGATTACGGCTTCCACGGGTCCCCGGTGCAGGTGCGAGAATCGTCGCTCGCGCAAGGGGCCAAAGCCATCAGCAGGAAAAAGGCGACGCCATTTCAGGTCGCCATAGCGCGGCGTGTCGCCCTGATACGGCGCCAATATGCGGGCGAGTTGCGCGACCCAGGCGACGCTCTCGTCGCGAACGTTCCACACCAGGCCCAGCGCGCCTCCGGGCTTGAGGACGCGGCCTATTTCGGACAATGCGCGTTCGTTTGCGAACCAGTGAAAGGACTGAGCGCAGAAAACGCAAGCGAAGCTGGAGTCGCGCGCCGGGATTTCGGTCGCAGACCCGGGCAGCGCCTCAAACCCGGGCACGGCGCGCGAAAAGGCTTCGCGCATGGCTTCGACAGGCTCGACAGCGGTTAAATTCAGCCCAAAGGCATTGAGACAGGCGGAGAATTTTCCGGTCCCGGCGCCAAGATCCAGCACCCTGTCGCCGGGACGCAATCCAAGATCCGACTCGAGCCAGCCAAAAATTTCCGCCGGATAATCGGGCCGCCCGGAAACATAAGCCGCTGCTGCGACCGAGAAGCCGCGCTGGGCGGCGCCATGCACGTCCGACATTTCAGCATCCTCTCTGCCGAGGGCGCTAAATATCGCAGGCTCATCATCCGTCCAACACCCCACCGATTCTCATTTCGGCTTCGGCCAATCGCCCTTCGGGGCGCCCTCGCTGAGCTGCGTGGTCTCGACTGGCCCTTCGCCGATGATCTGCACGATGACCTCCTCGTCGCCGGCGCCGTCCCAGTGAACGCCGCCGGCGGGATGAAGCATGTACGCGCCGGCCTTGAGCGGCACCGCCTTGTTGTAGTCCAGCTCCGGGCCCGTCCCCGTATACCAGACCCCTTTGATCACTGTCGCATGGCGATCCTTCGAGTGGAAATGCGGATTCGAATGGGCGCCGGGAGGGAAGCGGTTGCGCACGACATAGAGACCAGGCTTCGACGGATCGCCGAACAGCACCGCCGACTCCGGACCGAGCCCCAGCGGACTCTTGAACGGGACGGACTCCGGCTCGACGCGCAGGAAAGCCCGTTCGTCGGCTTGCGCGATCAAACTTGCCGACAGCGCGGACAGGAACGCCCCGCGACGAAACATTGTGCGAAACTTCATCCCTTACCCTCCTCTGGAGAGGCTCTCCCAACAAACAAGATTTATCATATGATGTTCATATGCTTCAAGCCGGACGGCGCTCGTGGTAGAGGTTCGCATCGAACGTCGGCGGGCTGGCCCTATCCCGGAAAGTTTAATTCTCCGCGGAACCCTGGAAAGCAGGAGCTTATTCTATAGCCAAGGGGTTCCGCGTCGGCGCAGGATTCGTCTTTGTCTGGAGTTTTTCCCCATGCGCCCTGCGACAAAAAATTCCTAGTGAGCCGGTAGACATAAATCGGGAAAGGCTATAACTTTATCAATTGAGTAGGAATTAGGCCGGCTTTGCCGGCGCTTGGCGCTCACACCAATGAACCCGAAGAGGTTTTGGCACATGAAGAGGTCGATCAAGCTCAGCATCGCCGCTTTGACGCTCAGCGTGTCCGCGGCGGCGCTCGCCGTTGCGGCGGAGGACAAGGCGGCGGTCCCCGCCGCCCAGCAAGCGTCTCAAGCCACGTCGGCGCCCGAGGCGGCGAAAACGTCGGAGCCAGTGAAGGCTCCGTCGAAGCCTCTGTGGTCATGGCAGCCCGTGCAGGCCCCGGCGACGCCGGCGGTCGCGAAGCAGGACTGGGTTCGCCGACCGCTCGACGCGTTCGTGCTCGCGAAGATCGAAGCCAAAGGCTTGGCGCCTTCGCCAGACGCGGACCGGGCGACCTTCATCCGTCGCGCCACGCTCGACGTCTGGGGGTTGATCCCCTCTCCCGAGGAGGTCGCGGCCTTCGAGGCGGATGCTTCGCCGGACGCCTATGAGAAGCTCGTCGATCGTCTGCTGGCGTCGCCGCGCTATGGCGAGCGGCAGGCCCGACTCTGGCTCGATCTCTCGCGCTACGCCGACAGCTCGGGCTTCCAGAACGACAGCACGCGTCCCAATTTGTTCCGCTATCGCGACTATGTCATCAAGTCGTTCAACGACGACAAGCCTTATTCGCGCTTTATCCAGGAGCAGATCGCAGCCGACGAGATCGCGCCGGGCGACCAGAGCGTGCTCGTGGCGACGGGCTTTCTAGCCGGCTATCCAGACAACAGCAACTCTCGCGATCTCGTTCAGCGCAAATATCAGATCACGACCGACATCGTCGACACTGTGGGTCAGGCGATTCTCGGCACGACGGTCGGCTGCGCGCGCTGCCACAACCACAAGACCGACAAGTTCACGCAGAAGGACTATTACTCGCTGCAGGCCTTCTTCGCCAACACCGCCTTCGACGAGAAGGCGCCGGCGATCAAAGGCGCGCAGGAGGCCGCCTATGAGAAGGCCGAGGCCGCTTATGACGAGGCGACCAAGGAAATCCGCGAGAAGCAGAAGGCGATCATCGACAGCGTGCGCGAGGCGGCGCTGAAATATCACAAGGAACGCTATCTGACCGACAGCCGCGAGTCGATCTTCAAGCCGAAAGATCAATGGACCCCGCTCGATCGCTGGGTGAACCACCGTCTGGACGTCGTGACTGACGACGTGGCGCTCGCGGGGTTCTTGCGCTATGCGGCCGATGACAAGCAGGCGCCGGAGCACAGCGAGGAGATCGTCAAGAAAGCAGACGAGTATCAGAAACTCACCCAGGATCTTCGCAAGTTCGCGAACAAGAAGCCACCGCGCGGCTCGAACACCTTCACGACCGCGACCGAGCTCGGCCATCCGGACGCGCCGCCGACCTTCATCTTCTTCGGCGGCAACCACGAGCGTCCGCTCGACGAGGTGCAGCCGGCCTTCCCTGAGGCGATCACCAGCGAGAAGCCCGACATCAAGCCGACGGACGTGTCGTCGGGACGGCGCACGGCGCTCGCCAACTGGCTCACGAGCCCGACGAATCCGCTGACGGCGCGCGTCTTCGTCAACCGCATCTGGAACCAGTATTTCGGCAAGGGCATCGTCACGACGGTCAGCGACTTCGGCAAGGCCGGCGACAAGCCGACCAACCAGGAGCTTCTCGACCATCTCGCCGACAGCTTCGTGCAGAGCGGTTGGGACATCAAGAAGCTGCACCGCGAGATCCTGCTCTCCAGCACCTATCGGCAGTCTTCGGTCTATCGCGAGGAGGTGGCCAAGGCCGATCCCGATAGCAAGCTCGTCGCCGTGTTCCCGAGGAAGCGTCTCGAGGCCGAGGAGATCCGCGACTCGATCCTCGTCGCGTCCGGCAAGCTCAATGAAGAGATCGGCGGCCCGAGCGTGTTTCCGCCGCTTCCGCCCAATCTGACGGGCGGCGGCAACTTTAATCAGGACCCCGCCTGGACGACCTCCAAGGACCCGAAGGACTACGTGCGGCGAAGCATCTACACCTTCACGCGCCGAAGCCTTCCCTATCCGCTGCTCGAGACCTTCGATATGGCCAATGCGCAGCAGATCCACAGCAAACGCGACGTGACGACGACGCCTCTTCAGGCGCTGACGCTCATCAACAGCGACATCGTGCTGGAGTGGTCGCAGGCGCTTGCGGGCCGCGTGCTCAACGAGGTGGGCGCCGACGAGTCGGCGCAGCTCGACCGGCTTTACGAGATCCTGTTCTCGCGCAAGCCGACCGCGGAGGAAAAGCAGATCCTGCAGGCCTTCCTCGCGCAGCATCAAAAAACCCTCGCCGACAAGGCGGAGGACGGGAAAATCACACTCGCCGTTCCCGTCGGCGCGAAGACGAAGCCAAGCGATCCGCTCAGGGCGTCCGCCTTCGTCGATCTCGTCCACACCGTCGTGAACTCGAACGAGTTCGTCTACCGCTTCTAAAGCCACAGCAAAGGATCAAACACCATGCTCATCAAGACTTCGCGTCGCGAGTGGCTGCGGGGAGCGGCCTATGGCGTCAGCGGCTATGCGCTGTCCGGCCTCATGCCCGGCGGCGGTTGGTTCGGCGCGCCGCAGGCCAACGCCGCTTTCGTCGATCCGCTGGCGCCCAAGGAGCCGCACTTCGCTCCCAAGGTGAAATCGGTCATCTGGCTGCATATGGACGGAGCGCCCTCGACGCTCGATCTCTATGACTACAAGCCCGAGCTCGTCCGACTCGCGGGCCAGGACGTGCCGGAATCCTTCCTGAAAGGGATCAAGACCAGCACGCAGGGCGGCGTCGGCAAGCTGTTCGCCTCGAATCGCACCTGGAAGCAATATGGCGAGAGCGGCGCCTGGTTCTCCGACTGGCTGCCGAATCTTGCCGAGCAGGCGGACAAGCTCACCTTCATCAAGTCGAGCGTCACCGTCGGCGCGACGCACGACATCTCGATCCTGAAGCTCAACACCGGCGACGTGAGCCCCGGCCGGCCGTCGCTCGGCGCCTGGGTCGCATACGCGCTCGGCTCCGCTAATCCAGATCTGCCGGCCTATGTCGTGCTCTATGGCGGCAAGCGCGAGCCCCGCGCCGGCTCCGTCAACTGGAGCTCCGGCTTCCTGCCCGCGGTCTATCAGGGGACGGCCTTCCGCCCGACCGCGCAGCCGATCCTCTATCAAGCGCCGCCGGACATCATCAGCCTCAAGGAGCAGCGCGAGAACCTCGACCTGCTGAAGAAGCTCAACGATATCGGCGGCGCCGCGCATCCGGAGGACAGCGAGCTCGAAGCTCGGGCCCGCTCCTATGATCTCGCCTATCGCATGGAGGCGACCGCGCCGGAAGCCGTCGATCTCTCCAAGGAGACGGAAGCCACCAAGGCGCTCTATGGCTTGAACGACGACGCCACGAAGGACATGGGCACCGTGCTGCTGCGCGCGCGCCGTCTCGTCGAGCGCAACGTGCGATTCGTGCACGTGGTCTCAGGTCCGATCGAGATCCTCGGTCAGGCCGACGATGCAAGCTGGGATGCGCACCGTCAGCTCGAGAAGAATCACAGCGCGCACGCCAAGGCGATCGACAAGCCGGTCGCTGGGCTTCTGGCCGATCTCGCGTCGCGCGGATTGCTCGACCAGACGCTCATCGTGTGGACCTCGGAGTTCGGGCGCACGTCCTACGGCCAGAGCGGCGACGGCCGAGACCACAATCCATGGGGCTATACGCAGTGGCTTGCCGGCGGCGGGTTGAAGCATGGCTTCACCTACGGCCAGACCGACGAGATCGGACTGAGGACCGTCGAGAATCCCGTCGACACTTACGACGTGCATGCGACGGTGCTGCAGCTGCTCGGGCTCGATCATCTGAAGACGATCTACCTGCGCGCCGGGCGCTCCGAGCGTCCGACGGTCGTCTACGGCAAGGTCGTCAAGGACATCCTCGCCTGAGCGTGACGCGGTGGTTGCGGAAAAGCATGGGAAAAGGGGCGATCCTAGCCGCGCTCGCGGTCGGATTCGCCCCGGTTCATGCGCGGGCCGGTTCGACGGTCTGGGTGGAGATCGAAAACTTCGCCTTTGATCCGCCGATCCTAACCTTGCGACGCGGCGATCGGGCCGTCTTCGTAAACCGCGATCAGGTTCCGCATTCAGTCGTCGGGACACGCGACGGGCGCGAGATTTTTCGTTCGCCCGAACAGATCGACACGGACGACACCTATTCAGTCGACTTCGAGCAGACCGGCGAGATTGTCGTCGGATGCGGCCTGCACGGGCGCATGAGCGCCAGAATTATCGTCGAGCCTTGAGGGCCTTGGCCTGGCGGCTCCAGCACCGAGGATGGTCGAGAGAGATGCGAGGGCGTCGGATGGTTTGGGCAGCGGCTGGGAGCTTATTCATCGGGGCGGCCGGCGCGGCGCCGACCTTGGACTTCAAGGATTACGACAACGACCTGATGCGTGATCTCGACAAGACGATCAAATATTTCGAGCCGGACATCACGGCCGGCAACGCCGACGCCGCGAAGGAGGATCTGGAGCTTCTCGCAGACGGCTTTCGCTATACGGAGGACTACTTCTCCAAGAAAAAAGGCGCCGACGACGCCGTGGAGATCTCGCGCCGCGGCTCAAAGATCCTCGAGGACGTGCGCGCGCTCGTCGAAAAGTCTCAATTCGAGGCCGCCGCCGTCGCAGCGCGCGAGACGCCGGGCGTCTGCAAATCCTGTCACGACATCTACAAGCCGCGCCTCGCGCGCTAGGGAGGCTGAACAACATGACCCGCCAGACCGCCGCCGACTTTCATCCGGAAGTCCTGAAACTCTTCGATCTCTTCGTGCATGGCTTCATCGACCGGCGCAGCTTTCTCGACGGCGCGAAGAAATTCGCGACTGGCGGCGTCGGCGCCGCTGCGCTGCTCGAGGCGCTCTCGCCGCGCTTCGCCGAAGCCGAGCAGGTTTCCAAGGACGATCCGCGCATCAAGGGAAAGACCATCGAAGCGCCCTCGCCCGACGGCTACGGGACAGTGAAGGGCTATTTCGTCGAGCCGGCGAACCGCTCGGCCAACTTGCCCACCATTCTCGTCATCCACGAGAACCGCGGGCTCAATCCGCACATCGAGGACATCGCGCGCCGGCTCGCGCTCGCGAATTTCATCGCCTTCGCACCGGACGCGCTCGCGCCGCTCGGCGGCTACCCGGGCGATGAGGACAAGGCGCGCGATCTCTTCCCCAAGCTCGATCAGGCCAAGACGCGCAACGATTTCATCACGGCGCTCGGCGTGTTGAAGAAGTGTCCGATCGGCACGGGCAAGGTCGGCGCGGTGGGCTTCTGCTATGGCGGCGGCATCGTGAACTTCCTGGCTACGAAATCAGCGGATCTCAACGCCGGGTCGCCCTTCTACGGCGCCGCGCCCGCGGCGGAGGACGTTGCGAAAATCAAAGCGCCGCTGCTCCTTCATTTCGCGGGCAGTGACGACCGCATCAACGCGGCCTGGCCTGGCTATGAGGCGGCGCTCAAGGTCGCCAAGGTCGACTACCAAGCCTTCGTCTACCCAGGCGTCCAGCATGGTTTCAACAACGACACGACGCCACGTTACGACGAGGCGGCGGCGAAGCTCGCCTGGGGCCGCACGATCGACTTCTTCAACGCCCATCTGCGCGGTTGATCGCCGCGTCGAAAACGACATTCACGCAAGAGGATCAAGATGAAGACTCTGACCAAGCTCGCGGCGATCGCCTTCGCGCTCTCGTCCTTGCCCGCCGCCGCGCAGCAAGCGGCGACGCCCGCGGCGCCTGGCTCTGCAGCCGCGCCCGTCACGCCGGCGAATGATCCGGCCTACACATACAAGACGCTGCGCCTCAACCGCCTGGCCTTCGACGCGCTGCTGGCGAAGCCCGAGCAGCTCGTCGTGCTGGACATTCGCCGCCCCGACGAGATCTCGAAGATCGGCGGGTTTCCCGCCTATCTGAGCATTCAGACCTCCGACATTCAGCGCAGCCTGTCCTTCATCCCGCGCGACCGGCTCATCGTCACAGTATCCAATCGCGCGCATCGCGCCGGCGCCGTCGGCGACATTCTTGCCGGCCTCGGATACCGCGTCGTCGGCGCGATCGGCGTGCTCGACTATCAAGACGAGGGCGGCGTTCTGACCAAGATCGCGCCGCCGCCGCCGCGCAACGCCGCGGCGTCGGAAGGCCAGTCCCAGACGGCCGCTGCCGCCGCGCCTGCGTCGGCCAACAAGCCTTGAGGAGAAGACCCGTGCGCAGAATAGAGACCGTGCAGCTGGCCCTTGCGGCGGCCTTGTCGCTCGCGAGCCTTCCCGCGCAAGCGGCGCTCAAAGCTGGGGATGTCGCGCCCGACTTCAGCCTGCCGGCGGCTGTCGGCGGCAAGGACTTCACCTTCTCCCTCGCCGACGCGCAAAGGAAGGGTCCCGTCGTCCTGTACTTCTATCCGAAGTCCTTCACGCGTGGATGTACGATCGAGGCGCATGAATTCGCGGATCACGCCGAGGACTTCTCGGCTGCGGGCGCGAGCCTTATCGGCGTCTCGAGCGACACGATCGAGACGCAGCGCGACTTCTCGACAAAGGAGTGCCGCGACCGCTTCCCGATCGGCGCCGACCCCGCTCTCAAGGCGATCACGGCCTATGACGCGAAGCGCGAGAAGCCCGCACAGTCGGGGGAGACGCTCGCCGACCGCATCTCCTATGTCGTCGCTGACGGCAAGGTCGTTTTCGCGCTGACGGACTCCAATCCGATCAAGCATGTCGAATCCACTCTCGACTTCGTGCGCAAATGGCGCGACGCGCACAAAAACTAGGGGCGGCGCGTCCCCGAACACAGGTCCGCAACAAGGAGTCCGCATGTCCCATATCGTTTCGCCCTTTCGTCGCCGCGCGACCAGGATCGCCGCGATCGCCGCACTGAGTCTTGCGATCGCAGCCCAGGCCAGCGCGCAGAACGCGCAAGCGCCTGCAGCCCCGGCCGGCGGCGGCGCCCCGCAGCCGTCGCCGACGAAGATCGCTCTCGAGAACCGCAAGGCCGCCTATACGCTCATCGGCAACACCTTCCGCTGGTTCGGCGGCGTCGCGAGAGGGAACGTCCCCTATAACGAGGCGGAGGCCGCCAAGCGCGCCTCGCGCATCCTCTTCCTCGCCGCGCTGCCGAGCGAAAACTTTCCCGAAGGATCGAATTTTGGCGAGCCGGAAAGCAAGGCGAAGGCGGACGTCTGGAGCAATCGGGCGGACTTCGACAAGAAGCTGCGCGAATTCCAGGAGCACGCCGCCGCGCTCGTCGAAGTCAACGCCAAGGAGAAGGGCGCGACGGAGGCGTTCAAGGCTGCTGTCGCGACGCTCGGTCAGGACTGCAAGGGCTGCCACGACACCTACAGAGCAAAATAGACGATGATCTCGACGACGAGCGGAAGTCCGTTCGTCGTCGCCGCGAGGGGTGACCACCGTGACGACGCTTGAAACAAATCCCGCCTCGCCCGTTGCACAAGCCGAACGGACGCCGCATCGCCTGGTCTGGGATTGGCCGGTGCGCTTCTTTCATTGGTCGCTCGTTTTGGCCTTCCTCGGCGCCTTTGTGACCAACAAGCTCGGCGTCAAATATTTCACGCTGCACGTCTGGTGCGGCTACGCCGTCATCGCCCTCGTCGCCTTTCGCATCTTCTGGGGGTTCCTGGGGCCGCGCCACGCGCGCTTTGCGAGCTTCGTGCGCGGACCGAAAGCCGTGCTCGGCTATCTCTACGCGCTCGGGCGCGGACGCCGCACGCGCTACGCGGGGCACAATCCCGTCGGCGCGTTGATGGTCTTGACCCTCCTCGCGCTGCTCGGCGCCCAGGCGATCCTCGGCCTCTTCGCCAATGACGAGATCTTCAACGTCGGTCCCCTTGCCGGCCTCGTCTCGAAGAGCGTCAGCCTCGGCTTCACGTCGCTGCATCGCAAGCTCTTCTATTGGATCGCGGGCGCTGTCGCGCTGCATGTCATTGCCGTGGTCGCGCATGTGCGCTTCAAGGGCGAAAACATCGTGCTCGCGATGATCACCGGCAAGAAGCCCGCGCATCTCGTCCGGCCGGGCCATGCGATCGCCTCATCGCGCAGCGTTTATGCCGTCGCGATTTTTGTGGCCGTCGCTGCGGGCCTAACGGCGCTGTTGCAGCTGGCGCCGGCGGCCGACATCGACGTCGCTGGTTTCTAGAATTAGCTTTCCAAATAAGTCGATCAGAAAAATAGAATTTTTTCCTCCGCAAGCGTTGATGCAATAGAGCTCACGCAAAGGCCTCACACTCCGAGCGAGCAGTAAAAAAACCCCGGTGTTGCAATTGCGCAACACCCGGCCAAGATTCAGAATGGAATCGCCTCGACTCGCGCTTGACGGCGGCTCGTTCGCTTGACCCGAGCTTATATTAATACATAGTTAGTTTATTGAATTGTGTGGGACGAGGGCGCTTCATCCGACATCCCGTCCAACACGCATGAGACGCGCGCGTGAAGCTTGCGCCGGTCACCAGGGGGAGTTCAAGATGAGTCGGTCAACTACCGCGTTGCGCGCAAGGCTCATGCGGGGAACGAGGCTCGCGTCCGTCGGCCTCGTCGGCGTCGTTTTCGCGCATACGCAGATCAGCGTAGCTCTTGCGCAAGCCACGACGTCTCAGAACGCCGCTCCGACTCAAGCCGCTGCGGCGCCCGTATCGGACGGAGCAGCCCCGGCGGCAGCCGCCGCGAGCGCGCAGGTGGAAGAAGTGAAAGTCACGTCCCGCCTGCGCGAGGAAAAGGCGCAGGACGTGCCGCTTCCCGTCAGCGTGGTCGGCCCCAAGACCGCGGAGCGCGAGCATATCGAGCGACTGACCGACTTCGCGCAAAAGGTTCCAAACTTCGTGCCCTACATCAGCAATCCGCGCACTTCAGCAATGACGATCCGCGGCATTTCGGGCATTTCGGGCGGCGCGGACGGTTCGGAATCGGCGGTCGGCCTCATCGTCGACAATGTGTTCTACACGCATGTCGGCTTCCAATGGGCCGATTTCGTCGATCTGCAGTCGCTTGAGGTCGCGCGCGGCCCGCAGGGCACGCTGCTCGGCAAGAACACCACGGTCGGCGCGGTCGTGATCCACACGCAGGCGCCCTCGTTCGAACCTTCCGCGAGTATCGAAAGCTCCTTCGGCAATCGCGAGCGCTTTACGGAAAAGTACAACTTCTCCGGCCCGGTCATCCCGGACGAGCTCGCCTATCGGGCGACCTTCTTTCTCGACAAGAGCGACGGCGTGCTGCACGACGAGGTCACGGGCGCGGGCCTCTTGAACAACAATCGCTGGGGCGCGCGCGGGCAACTGCTCTACACGCACGAAAATCTCACCGATCGCTTGATCTTCGACCGCACGCGATCGGACGAATACAACAACTACAGCGGCGTGATCGGCAACACGTTCCCCTTCTATGCGAATGGGGCTCCCGTATTGACCTACGCGCAAAATCTGCTCACGCGTATTCACTGGCCCTATTTCGTGAACAACCCCTATGAGCCGGCGCTGACACGCCTCGGCAATCTCGATCAGCGGATCACGGGTCTTTCGAACGAGGCCAACTACGCGTGGGGCGACAACACGCTGACCTCGGTCTCGGCCTGGCGCGAATTGATTCTGCATCCGCGCAACTCGCTCGGCAACGATCTGACGCAGATCAGCGGCAACGCCTTTGATGTCAAGGTCGACCAGTTCTCCCAGGAAGTGCGTGTCGCCTCGCCCAAGGATCAAACCATCGAGTGGCAGACCGGCATCTATTCGCTTTACGAGAACATCACGTCCTACGACCACACCGACTACGGCTACCAGGCGGAGCAGTTCCTCAACAACGCCCCCGCCGGCAATCCGGCGATCCTGAACGGCGTTTCCGCGCATAGCGACGGCAAGGCGCGCACTTTCAGCATCGCGCCCTTCGGTCAGTCCACCTATCACATCGACGAACAATGGGCGTTGACCGCGGGCCTCCGCAACTCCTTCGAAATACGCGAAGGCTCGGACTTCGGCTGGGTGAGCGGCTGCACCGTGGCCGGCTGCTACGCGGCGACGCAGGCCGCCTATGGCGCGACCTTCTATGACACGGGCGGCCAGAACATCAAGCACAACTCGCTCTCGGGATTGCTCAATCCTTCCTACCGCTTCAACGAGAACATCCTCGCTTACGCCTCGGTGGCGCGCGGCGAGAAGTCTGGCGCCATCAACACTGCCGCGCTGCCGCTGTTTGTCCCTGTCACCAACGTGGTCGACAAGTTCCAGCCGCTCATCACCAAGGCGGAGGTGTCCTGGGACTACGAGTTCGGCGTGAAGACCAACTGGCTCGACAACAGGCTGATCCTCAACGGCAACTTCTACTGGAACGACATCTATAATTTCCAATCGATTCTCGTCGACGCGAGCATCATCAACCCCACGACCGGCGTTCCCCTCAGCAAGAGCTATCTCGGCAACATCGGCCAGGTGCGACTCCGCGGCTTCGAGTTCGACGGACGCTACAGCCCGATCGAACGGCTCTGGATCACCTTCTCCGGCGCGCTGACCGACGCCCGCTACGTCCAATACACCAATGCCGCGCCGCCGCCTGACTGGCTGTGGCCGGCCACCGCCAACGTCGGCGGCGTCGCCGCGCCCTTGTTCGTCAACCTCTCCGGTCAGCGCATCACCGGCGGCGTGACCGGCAACGCGCCGGTCGCGCCCTATTCCTTCAACATCGGCGCCAATTACGAGCATCCGCTCGGCAACGTCTTCAAGCCGTGGGGGACCTGGGCCGACACGCCGGTGAGCGCCACAGGGTACTTTAACGTCGCTTGGAAGTACAAAGAGCAGCTCAACGAGCCGCTGTCGATCTACCCCGTCACTCAGCCGTCCTTCGCGATCGTCAACGCCGGCATCGGCCTCAAGACCGACGACGATAAGTACACGCTGCAGTTCTTCGTGAGGAACCTGTTCGACACGCGCTACGTCATCGCGCAGGCCATCGGCGGGCAGACCGCGCCGCAAACCGTCACCTATGGCGAGAACGCATTCCGCTGGTTCGGAGGCACGTTGCGCGTGAAGTTCTTCTGATCGAGCCCGCGTCAAAAACGAACCGTCTCCATACAGCAACGAGGACTCCGATGAAAACGAAGAGCATCACAGCCGCTGCCGCGGCCCTCCTGGCGAACGTCGCTTCCGCTCAAGCGGCCGACCTCCCTTCCCTCAAGGCGCCGCCCGTCCCGCCTCCGCCGCCGCCGACATGGACCGGCTTCTACCTCGGCCTGAACGGCGGCTATGCCTGGACGAGCTCCAACGCCATCACTCAAACCTACGCCGACACCTTGCCGGGCGGCTTCGCGACCAACGCGGCGCTGGGGAATATTCCGAGCCAGGAGTTCGTCGGCAACAGCGGGTTCATCGGCGGCGGCCAGGCCGGCTTCAACTGGCAGTTCGAAAGTCGCCTCGTGATCGGTCTCGAGGCCGACATCGGCGGTCTGACGGGCGGGTCGAAGACGACCAATTTCTATGGAGGCGGCGCGCCCACGAGCTTTTCCCGGAGCCTCGCCGAGCTCGGCACGGTCAGGGCCCGCTTAGGCTTTGCGCCGATTCCGGCGCTGCTCGTCTACGCCACGGGAGGCCTCGCCTACGGACAGGGGAGCCTGTCCGCGAACTATTTCGGATCCTGGATATCGTCGGGGCAGGCCATCGACAATGAGTCGCAGACGCTCGCGGGCTATGCGGTCGGCGGCGGCGCAGAGTGGCTCGTCACTCCCAACTGGGGCGTCAAGGCGGAGTATCTCTATTACGACCTGGGCTCCCTGCAGACGTCGGGTGTGCAAGTTACGTATAAGTCCCGCAACGTTGCGGCGATTTCCACCGCGCAATCGAGCTCGCGCTTCAACGGCCAGGTCGTTCGCCTGGGGGTGAACTACCACATCAATTGGGGTGGGCCGCCGGCGCTTTTCGCCAAGCATTGAGAGGACTGCGTTTGGTGGGCGGGCGTCCCCGCCCGCCGTACTGATTTTTGCGAATTCCGGCGCGGGGCCGAGCTCCTCCCCTCGCGCCTGATTCATTTTTTTGGACGGGGCGAGTTTTCCTATTGCGTCTATAGGAATTATGTTGTTATCTATCCTTCTGACCGTCTCCGAGCAGAAAGGCCGCCAATATGTCGCTTGCCGCCGCCCCGAGATATGAGGCGACCTACGGAACCGCCGCGAATGACGCGCAGTACGACTCGCTCGGCGCGCAAACGCTGCTGCACCTTGAGCCGCCTCGGCCGAACTATTTCGCGCGCGTTGCGGCGATCGTGCTTTATTTCGCGCTGCTCGCCGGCTTCGTGACCATCGGCTTCCGGAGCAACGAAACGCCGATCGAGGATGAGCAGGTGATCGAACTCGCCCCGCTTCCCCCCGACGAGCAGCCCGTGGAGGACACGCCGCCGCCGCCGGAGCAGCTGGAAATGCCCGACATCCCGCCGCCCATGGCGCTCGATCCGATTGCGCCCATCGAAGAGCCCAAGCCCGTCGAAAAACCGAGGCTCGAAAAGCCGAAGGTCGAAAAGCCGGTCGAACGTCGTGAGCCGGCGCCGACGACCCGTCATGAGCCTGCGCCGCATGTGGCCGCGCCCGCCGTGCGTGCTCCCGCTGCGCCGCCCGGCGCGACGCCCTCGGCGATCGCCAATCAGTTCCATGCCTGCATGCAGCGCGCGGCCTCGGGCTTCGACGCGCCGCTCGCGGGGCGCGTCTCCTATCACGCGACCTTCAGCGCCTCAGGATCGATGACGTCCTATTCGATCTCTCCTTCTGGCAAGGGCGCTATCGACTCCATCGCCAATCGGCTTGGCGCGCGCTGCGGCTCCGTGCCGGCTCCCGGCAGGCCGGTCTCGCTGTCGGGCGCTATCTCGTTCAGCCCCTGATCTTCTCCAATCAAGCGAAAGGCAATCGTATGAGTGACACCGCAACCACCGCCTCGGCCGCGCTGGCGCACACGCTGACGCCCATCGAGCTGTTTCTGCAAGCCGATCCGATCGTGAAGACCGTCATAGTTCTGCTCATTGCCGCGGCGGCCTGGGGGCTTGCGATCACCGCCGAGAAGTCCGTCAGGCTCTTCATCCTGCATCGCCGGGCGCAGCGCCTCTTCGACAGCATTCAACACGGCCTTCCGGTCTCTCATCTCGCAGAGAGCTTTGCCGCGGAGTCTCCCAACGACCCGCTCGTGCGCGTCTATCGCTCCATGGTCGAGGAATATGAGCGCTCTCTCGACTTCGCTCAGAGCGAGGCGCAACGCGACGCTCTGCAGGAGCGCGTGCATCGCGTGGCGCAGCTCGCTTCGGCCAATGCCGTCGATCACTTGCAGGCGCGCCTTCCGGGATTAGCGACGATCGGCTCGGTCTCTCCCTTCGTCGGACTGTTCGGCACGGTCTGGGGCATCATGAACTCGTTCCAGGGCATCGCCGCTTCGAACAATACGAGCCTTGCGGTGGTCGCCCCCGGCATCGCCGAGGCCCTGTTCGCGACGGCGCTCGGCCTCGTTGCGGCCATCCCGGCGGTCATTTTCTACAACCGCATCAGCGGTGAGATCGGCGCTTACGCCAAGCGGCTGACCGCGTTCATCGGCGTGTTCGAAGTCGAGCTGTCCCGCCAACTGTCCAAGAAAGGAGATCGCAATGGCCTTCGCGCTGCGTAAGCACGATTCGGAATTCGATTCGGCTCCCATTTCCGACATCAACGTCACGCCGCTCGTCGACGTGATGCTCGTGCTGCTGATCATATTCATGATTGCGGCCCCTCTGATGACCGCGGGCATTCCCGTCGACCTGCCGAAGACCCAGGCGAAGCAGCTCAATGACCAGCAGCCGCCGATCGTCATCAGCGTCGACGCGGGCGGCGGCTTCTTCGTCGACAAGCGCGAAGCGATCGGGACCGAGGGCCTGCTCGCGGTGCTGAGGGAAAGCTCAGACAACAATCACGATCGCCGCGTCCATGTGCGCGCCGACAAGGCCGTGCCTTACGGTCGCGTGGCGGAGGCCATGGGGGCCATCAACGCCGCCGGCTATGCGAAGGTGGCGCTCGTATCCGAGGCGGCGGGCGGCGGCAAGCCGAGCGCCGGCCGCTGAAGATGGGCCGGGTCCGGGACGACGCGACGAAAGAATAGCTCCCGACACACTTTCCCGCGCCGCTCCCGGCCTCGCTCTCAACCGCCTTCCAGCCATCAGCCGGAAGGCGGTAAATTTTTGCGGCTTGCAGTCCCGGCGGTCCGAACCATACCCGCAGAACGGAAATCGAGGCGGCGGCCAGGATTGAAACTTAAGGTCGAGCTCGGGCTACATCGCCACCGTACGGCTATTTTCCGGTATGACATACAGCGATTTCCCGCATAGAATGTTCTTCCCTAGCGCCCCTGGATGATTCGATGGCGCCGGAAACGCGGGAGCCTCTCCACTCATGTTGTCGAACAAGGCTAAATACGGGCTTAAGGCGCTGATGCACCTCGCGGGCTCGGAAGAGCAGTGCCTGGCCGGCGACATCGCCAAGGACAACAATATTCCGCGCAAATTTCTGGACGCCATATTGGTGGAACTGCGCAACGCCGGCATTCTCAACAGCCGCAAGGGCAAGGGCGGCGGCTACCGCCTCGCTCGTCCGGCCGAGAAAATCACTGTCGGCCAGATCATCCGCATTCTCGACGGCCCGCTCGCGCCAATTCCTTGCGCGAGCAAGACGGCCTATCAAAAATGCTCGGATTGTCCGAACGAGGAGACCTGCGCGATCCACGACATCATGCTTGACGTGCGCGACTCGATCGCCCTCATCCTCGACCGCACGAGCATCGCCTCGCTGCGCAGTCGCGGCGCCCGAGCGGAGCGGGTTCTGCGTTGACGCGCTCAATGCGCGAGCGGATCCGGGCGTAACTGGAACTGCACGACGAGCGGACTCGAGTAGGTCTCGGGCGTCTTGCCCGGCGCGCCGGGCGCCGGCGCGTCGATCGCCTCGGTATGGAAGGGCGTGCGCGTCCCCGTCGTCGTCCAGAGGCCTCGCCCCTTCCAACCGGCTGAAGGATCGTCGATGCGCCCGTCCACGCCCTTGGCGTAATAGCCCATCGGATAGGGCACGCGCAGCTCGACGAAACGTCCTCCGACCAACGCGTGCAGTGAGTCCGATTGATTGCCGGTCGCGATCGGCGTGTTAGGCCCGAGCCCCAAAATGTTGAAACGATCGACCCAGGCGTAATAGGGCGCCTCGGCCGCGCCTTCCGCGCCGGCGAAACCCGGTCCGGGGAATGGGAAGAAGCTCCAGCCTTCCGGGCATTTTTCGCCCTTTTCGGCGCCGGCGCCGTTCAGCGGTCCCTTGCACTTGCGGCGGTCGAAGCTCGCAAGATGGCCGCTGCCGAGCGCGCCCCAGAAAACGCCCTCACCGTCGACGTCGGCGCCGCGCAACCCGTAGCCCGGGGCGGGGATCTTGTAGACCTCCGTCAGGGCCGTCTCCTCCGGCTTTGGGCCGAGCGCCACGCGCACCGCATAGCCGGGGAAGGTCAGGTGCGATCCCCAGATGGCGCCGTCGGCCGGGCTCCAGGCGACGCTGTAGAGTCCGAACGGGACGCGCGTGTCCCTTGCCGGATCGGCGGGCTTGCCTGGCTCGTTGTATTCGGCGGTACGCTTGCCGTCGCCGGTCGTGTCGACGACGAGGGGCGTCCAACCCTGCGACTGCGCCGCGTCGCCGGTCGCCCAGAACTTTTTCGTGTTGACCCAGCCGAGCACAGACTGCTCGCCCGTCGTTGGAATGTTCAGGAACAAGGTGTCGTCGGCGTCGCCGGCGAAGTTCAAATGATGCGAGCCGAAGCAGGTGTCGATGAAGGACCACTTCTCCGACTTCGGATCATAGACGGAGACCTGCCGCGCGTTGCCGACGAAGCCGTCCGGCCAGGCGGCTAGCGGATAAAGCTGCGCCGAGCGGATCGGCGAACTCTTGCCGCAATAATCGGGCGTGTCTTTTGGCGTGCGCGTCTGCGCGGCGAAGTAGACGCGGCCCTGCGCGTCCATCGTCGGCGTATGCGCGTTGAAGCGGCTGTTCCAAATCGCTTCGCTGCCGAAATAAGGCGAAGGCTCGATCAGCGGATTGGCGGCGAGAGAGTTCGGCGCCTTCGGGTCCTTCAGCTGCGCCGGCAGAAGAGTCTTCGTATTCTTGACGGGATCGAGCACCGGCGCGTCGTCGCTGCCAAGCTCCGTCCCGCCATAGATGAGCCCGTTCGCATTGACCGTCGGCTTGCGCTTGTCCGTCAGGGCGAGGTCGTGCAGATAGTGCTTGGCGTCGGCCCAGTCGCGCACGGTCACGACGAGATTGCGCTCGACGCCAGCGGGACGCGGCGGCGTCTCATGCGGCAGCTCGCCCGCGGCGATGCGGTCGGTCCAATCGGCGAAGAGCGCGAGCTGGCCGCCGTCGGCAGAGTCGAGACGGCTGATGGCGTTGGTCATCGCCGTCCCGCCCTGCCCGGATTGCAGCCGGCGGCGCCAGGCCTCGACGGAAGAGCTGAAATGCCCGAGGGCGGACGGAATCGTCCGCGTCGCGAGATTGCCCAGCGCGTGGCAGGTCTCGCAGCCATTGGTCTTCACGAGATCGAGCCATTGCTCCTGGGTCTTGAAGCTCTCCGGCACGCCATTCCCCGCGGGGCCCGTGCCGGGGAATTTCTCGCGGCCTGGCACCTTGAGCAGGGAAAACCAGTAGATCGGCGGATAGTATTGCGCGGCGGCGGCGAGACTGGGCGCGACCGTCGCCTCGAGATTGACGGTCTGACCTGGGTTGGCTGCGATCTTTGGCGAATCGACAAGCCCGTAGCCGCGCGCCCAGAGCCTGTATCTGGCCTTGGGCAAATCGGGAACGACATAGCGGCCCTGCTCGTCGGTGACGACGATTTTGGCGTAGCGCGTCCCGAGTTCGGTCGTCTCGGCGATGACCCAGACCCCCGCCTCGGGGCCGAAGCGGCTCGTGACGACGCCGCCAATGTCGTCTCCGTCGAGCTCAACCGCGGCCGCCAGCGCGCCAGGCGGCATTGCGAGCGGCAGCAGCATGCAGGAGCTTGCAATCGTTTTGGCGAGTTTGCGAGAGATCATGCCCCGTCTCCGTTGTAAAAGGCCAAGGCGGCTCAGGCGTCGAGCTCGAGCAGATGCCCCGCGCGGTCACGCTTCGCCTCGAGATAGCGTGAGTTGTGATCGTTCTTGCGCCCCAGCAGGCGGTGATCCGACACGACCTCGAGACCCGCGTCCGCCAAGGCGGCGATCTTCGCCGGATTGTTGGTCATGAGACGCACGCGCGCGACGCCGAGCAGCGCGAGCATCGTCGCGGCGAAGTCGAAAGCGCGGTGGTCGTGCTCGAAGCCGAGACGCTCGTCCGCTTCGAAAGTGTCGTAGCCTTGCGCCTGCAGGCCATAGGCGTGGATCTTGTTGGCGAGCCCGTTCCCGCGGCCCTCCTGGTCAAGATAAAGCAGCACGCCGCCGCCATTGCCGGCCATGTGGCGCACGGCGCGGCGAAGCTGGTCGCCGCAATCGCATTTCAGGCTGCCGAACAGATCTCCGGTCAGGCAGGCGGAATGCAGCCGCACCGTCACCGGTTGAGAGAGATCGGGCCTGCCCACGACGACCGCCACCTGGTCGCGCAGGCCTTCGCCGCCACGAAACACGACGAATTCCGTCTCGGGCGCGCCTTCGAGCGGCGCCGGGGCCCGGCTGACGATGCGCACTGAGCCGGCGCGAGCGGAGCGATAGCGGCGCAGGCTCGCGAGCGAGACGGACAATAATCCGGGTAGCAACGTCTCGGCGCCGGGCGCGGCGAGGACGAGCGCAGCGGGAAGGACGAGAGACAGGCGCATGAGCTCGAGCGCGCCGACGTATAAGGGAGGCAGATCCTCGACTGGCGCGTCGATGAGCGCCCCCGCGCCGAGCGCCAGGGCGCGCACCCGGTCAGCGTCGATCTTGGGCAAAGCGATGAAGCCGGGTTGAGAGCGCTCCAGCCCGAGGCTGCGAAACCGCGGCGCAGCAAGCGCGAGCCGCGCGGTGCGCGCGCTTGCAAATTCGAGATCCGCAGCCAGAGCGTCGTCGACCGCTTCCGCTCCGACTACGACGATCCGCGTCCCGCCATCGTAAAGGATGACGGGCCGGCCAGAACGCGTCTCTGAAATCGCGCGCTCTACGTCTATCTGGCCGGGAAACATCGGAAGGCGCTTTCGCGGTGCAGCATGTGTCACGAGTTGTCCCACTCGAGTTGGCGGTGGACAAGGCCCCGTTTATAGTCCATCTATCCGATAGATCAACAAAAGAAATGCGTTCGGCCCTTGTCCGACCGTCCCAAACGTCGGACTATTCCAACCGAACGCCGGAAAGAGACTGATGCGGATCGAGCCGATTCCAAGCAACGCCGGACGACCGGGCGTGGAGCCGCCGCTCTACCGGGAGGTCTTCGCTCCCCTGCGCGAGGCGCCTCGCGACCGTCCCTTCGTCGTGGCGCAGATCGGGCAATCGCTCGACGGGCGGATTGCCACCGTGAGTGGAGAGTCGCGCGACATCAGCGGCGCGGCGGCGCTCGATCATCTGCATCGCCTGCGCGCGCATGTCGACGCAGTGGTGGTCGGCGCCGGCACGATCGCCGCCGACGATCCGCAGCTCAACGTCCGCCGCGTCGCGGGAGCGAGCCCTGCGCGCGTCGTCATCGACCCGCGCGGGCGGCTCGACGGCGGGCTTCGATGGCTTAGGGAAGACGGCGCGCGCCGCTTGCTCGTGACCGCGGCGAAGGGGCAGGGCGTCCCCGGCGTCGAGCGCATCGAGCTCGAGGCGCGCGCCGGCGTCATTTCGCCCGCTGCGATTCTCGACGCCCTGTTCTCGCGCGGGCTGAGCCGCATTCTGATAGAGGGCGGCGCGCGCACGATTGCGGCCTTCGTCGAGGCGCG
>DATHCI010000107.1:0-4969 GCA_035319645.1 Methylocystis sp.
GCGGGACCCCGCGGCGCGGTGCGCCTGGACCCGACATGAGCGCTCTCGCCATCGCCCCTCTCATCCCCGGCAAGCCGCCCGAGCAGACGCGCGTTGTCGTCGCCATGTCCGGCGGCGTCGACTCGAGCGTCGTCGCGGCGCTGCTCAAGGAGCAGGGCTACGACGTCGTGGGCGTGACGCTGCAGCTCTATGACCACGGCGCGGCGATCCATCGCAAGGGCGCCTGCTGCGCCGGCCAGGACATCATCGACGCGCGCAGGGTCGCGGAGCGGCTCGGAATCCCGCACTTCGTGCTCGACTTCGAGGCGCGATTTCGCGAGCGGGTCATCGACGGCTTTGCGGCGAGCTACGCGAGCGGCGAGACGCCGGTGCCCTGCGTCGCTTGCAACCAGTACATCAAATTCGCCGACCTCTTCGACACCGCGAGGGACCTCGGGGCCGACGCGCTCGCAACCGGCCACTACATCTCGTCGCGCGACTCGGGCGCAGGCGGCCGCGCGCTCTACCGCGCCAAGGACGCTGCGCGCGACCAGAGCTATTTTCTGTTCGCGACGACGAGAGAGCAGCTCGAGATGCTGCGCTTCCCGCTCGGCGACTACACGAAGACGCAGGTGCGCGAGATGGCGCGGCGCTTTGGACTGGATGTCGCGGACAAGCCGGACAGCCAGGACATCTGTTTCGTGCCGACGGGCCATTACGCCGATGTCGTCGAGCGGCTCTCGCCCAGGGCCATTGCGCCTGGAGAGATTGTCCATGTCGACGGGCGCGTGCTCGGGCGCCATGACGGCGTGGCGCGCTACACGGTCGGCCAGCGCCGCGGCCTCGGACTCGGCGCCTCGCAGAGCGGAAACGTGAGCGAGCCGCTGTTCGTCGTGCGCCTCGACGCGGCGAAGGCGCGGGTTGTCGTCGGGCCGCGCGAAGCGCTGGAGACGCGCGCGGTTCTGCTGCGCGACGTGAACTGGATCGGTGACGGCGCCTTCGAGGCGCTGCCATCCAGGGGTCGCGACATCTACGCGCGCGTTCGTTCGACGCGTCCGCCGGTTTCGGCTCGGGTCGTCGCATGCGGCCCAATGCAGGCGAGGGTCGCTTTCGCCGCGGGCGAATTCGGGGTGTCGCCTGGACAAGCCTGCGTATTCTATGACGCGGAAGACGGCGAAGCGCGCGTGCTCGGCGGCGGCTTCATCGCCGCAGTCGAACGGGGCGCGTTTGAGCCGTGGTCCGGAGCGCTCGCCTGAGCGATGTCGGCTAACGACTTGACGCGATCCCGCCGCGGGCGCCGGGCTTGCGTCAAAATGTCCCGCAACCGAGCCTTGCGTCGGGCGCCGACACAATACATCTCCTTAACTCCAACGTGCGAAAAATACATTCAAGTTGAATCCGCGCTCGGCGGGCGTTTCCCAGGGCGTTCGGGTTGCGGCAGGCGGCGTCCGAAGCGGAAACGCTCGAGCCGTCTCAGATTTGCGGGGACGACGATCCGGAATGTCGCCACTTCCTCGAAGTTGGCTTATCATCGAGCGAGAATCGACGGAAAAAGCATGACCTATATGCTGCAAGCCCAGAGATCTTTCCCACCGCAGACCTCGCTGCAGGGTCTGCTGAAGCCTACGGCGTCGATCGACTGGTCGGGAATATTCCCGCGCGATCGGACGATCAAGCCGTCCGCGGGCATCGCGGCCCATCGACGATATTATGAAAACGACGTATGGACGAAAGGCTACTTCGACTACGTGCACCGCTGCGCGGCGTTCAGAGAACGGTGGACTGCCGCGCTCGGAGACGTCGCCGACAAGACCGTGATCGAGATCGGATGCGGTCCAGGCAATGTATTCTCGGCGCTCGGCCTAAGGCCGGAGACCCTCATTGGCGTGGACGTCGCCCCCGGCGCGCTGGCGTATGCGCGCGCCGTCGGGTACGAAGTGCTGACCGCGGACGCCCATGATCTGCCCTTCGCTTCGGCGGTCGCCGACATCGTGGTGATCAACGCGACGATCCACCACTGCGACGACATGGCTGGCGTGATCGCCGAAGCGGCCCGTCTCGTCGCGCCGGGCGGACTGCTCGTCACGGATCATGATCCACAACTCAGCGCCTGGCGCTTCAGGGGCGTTGGCCTGTTCCTGTGGTATGCGCGGCTGCCGATCTATCGATGGCTCAAGATCGGCTATCATTCCACCATCGAGGAGCAAAACGCGGTCCTCGAGTCCGAGCTGCATCACGGTCCGGGCGAGGGCGTGACGAAGGAGCTGTTCGAAAACACGCTCCGACCGCTAGGCTTCGACGTCGAAGTATATCCCCACAACCATAGGCTCGGTCGGGAGGTCTTCGAGCGCCGGGTAGGGCCATCGGAGCTGAAATATCAGATCGCGCAGGCGCTTTCCGGCGTGAACCCGTTTTCGGAAGCGGCTGCGCTTTCCTTGATGTGCATCGCGAGACGATCAAGAGACCTCGATGCGACGTCGGGTTCTCACGCCCGGCGCCCGGCGGCCGGCGAGCCGAACCGCATTCGCCTAAAACAGGTGCTTGTGCCGGCCTAGGCGCTCAGCGCGGCGCTCCGCTGTGGTGTTGGGCCGCCGCCCTCGCCAAAAGATCTTTGCGCCGGCGCCGACGCTCGTTCTGTGCTAATTCCTCAGCGACGGGCGAGGGCCGGCATTGGTTCGGAGAGGCGCAGATGGGGAAGCAGAAGCCTCGCAAGTCGCTCAAGCTCTTCGCTCTCGTCCTTGTCGCCGCCGCCGTCGTCGCCGTCTCGGGCGCCTATGTCGCCCTTCGCGGGAGCCTGCCGAAGCTCGAGGGCGTCGTCGTCGCGCCCGGCGTGTCCGCGCCGATCTCCGTCGCGCGCGACGACCACGGCGTTCCGACGGTCAAAGGCCGCACGCGCGCGGATCTCGCCTTTGCGCTCGGTTATCTGCACGCGCAGGAGCGGTTCTTCGAAATGGACCTGCAACGTCGCGCAGCGGCAGGCGAGCTCTCGGAGCTCGTCGGGCGCGCCGCGCTGCCGCGCGACGGCCAGGTCCGCCTGCACCGCTTTCGCCATCGCGCAGCCGCGGTTTTGGAAGCGATGACGCCGGATGAGCGGCGCACGCTCGACGCCTATGTCGTCGGCGTGAACCTCGGCCTGCGCGAGCTGCGCGCCGCGCCCTTCGAGTATTTTTTGCTCGCGACCGAGCCGGCGCCATGGACCGCCGAAGATTCGATCCTTGTGGTCTACGCCATGTATCTGACCCTGCAAGACCCGCAGGGCGTCAGCGAGCGCCGCCGGGCCGACGCGGTGGCGGCGCTCGGTCAGCCGCTCGCCGAATTCTTGTTCCCCGAGGGAACTTCGTGGGACGCCGCGCTTGACGGGTCCTTTTTGCCGACGCCCGAAATGCCCGTCGCGGGCCTGAAGCGCACCGGGAGCCTCGCGCCTTCGGGACGGGCCTTCGAGGAAGCGGAGACTCCCGGCAGCAACGGTTTCGCAGTCGGCGGCGCGCTCGGCGTCGAGGGGGCCGCGATCGTCGCGGGCGACATGCACCTCGGGCTCAGAGAGCCCAATCTCTGGTATCGGGCGCGGCTCGTCGTCGACGCCGGCGACGGCGCGGTCCCGCTCGACGTCGCGGGCGTCACGCTGCCGGGCGCACCCAATGTCGTGGCCGGAAGCAACGGTCGCGTCGCCTGGGCCTTCACGAACGCGCAGGTCGACACGAGCGATGTCGTGATCCTCGAGCCGGTCGCGGGCGATTCGAGCCGCTATCTCACGCCGACCGGACCGAAGACGCTGACGCGCGTCGAGGAGCGCCTTTGCCCCAACTGCGCCGAGAGTCCTGTCCTGACAGTCGAAGAAAGCGAATGGGGGCCGGTGATCGGAGCAGACGCGCAAGGCCGCAAGCTCGCCTATCGCTGGATCGCCCACGACCCGATCGCCGTCAACCTGCGCGGCTCTTTGGACCTGGAGCGCGCCGCGAGCGCGCGCGAGGCGCTGGACATCGCGCATCGGCTGGGAATCCCGCACCAGAACATGGTCGCCGGCGACGTGGAGGGCAATGTCGGCTGGACGGTCACGACGGCGTTGCCGCGCCGCGTCGGACATGATGGGAGGTATCCGGCTTCCTGGGCCGACGGGCGCAGCGGCTGGAGCGGCTATCTCGATCCGGCTGAAACGCCGGTGATCTACAACCCGGCGAACCGGAGGATCTGGACGGCGAATGCGCGCGTCGTCGGCGGCGAGGCGCTCCAGAAGCTCGGCTTCGACGCCTATGTGCATGGCGCGCGCGCCGGCCAGATCCGCGACGACCTCCTCGCACGCGAGCGCTTCGCCGAATCGGATCTGCTGGCGATCCAGCTCGACGATCGCGCGCTGCTCCTCGACCGCTGGCGCGACCTGCTGTTGCAGTCGCTGCGGGCGCGCGTCGATCGCCTGGAGTTCGCCGGTTTCCTTCATGAAGTGGAGATCGGGTCAGATCAAGCCGCGCCAAGGTCCGTCGGCTACCGGCTCGTGCGCGACTTCCGGCGCGAGCTGATCACTTCCATCTACCGCGGCTACATGGCGAACATGCCGGCGCTCGAAGGACCGGCGACTGACAGGACGCAAGTCGAGCGCTTTCCCACGAAGCAGGCGGACGAGCCAGCCTGGCGGCTGCTCAGCCAGCGTCCGCCGCATCTCGTGCCGCCGGGGTTCCGGGACTGGGACGCCGTCGTCGACGCTGCGCTCGAACGACTGGTCTCGACCGTGAAGACAGAGGCCGGCGGCAGGCTCGAGGCATTCACCTGGGGCGAGGCCAATCGCGCCGGGGTGCGCCACCCCCTCGTCAGAGCGTTGCCGGCCCTCGATCTGCTGCTCGATCCGCCGGACGAGCCCTTGCCCGGCGACCTTTATCAGCCCCGCGTCGCAGCTCCGGGCTTTGGCGCTTCGGTGCGCTTCGTCGTCTCCCCCGGTCACGAGGCTCGGGGGCTGCTGCACATGCCGACCGGCCAGAGCGGCAATCCGCTATCGCCG
>DATHCI010000108.1:0-2922 GCA_035319645.1 Methylocystis sp.
CGTCGGCGGGAACGCCGTAGCGGTTGGCGACGACCGGCACGGTCTCGCCCTCGCCGAGCACGATGGGCGTGCCGCCTTCCGTCGTCCAGTGATTCGCGTTTCCGGCCGCCGTGGGAGCGGAGGCCGCCGGCGCTGGCGCGGCGGCGACGCTGTAGTTCGCCGGCGGGAGCGGCTGGGCCTTCACGGGCGCCACGCGGGCGGCGGGCGAGATGGAGCCGGTCGGCGCCCCGTCATAGCCCTTGGCGTGACGCGTCTGCGCGCTCGGCGGGGGAGCGGAGCCGAAGGGATCGGCAAAAGGGTCGGCCGCAAACCGACTGGCGTCGGAACATCCGGCCATGAGCGCGGCGGCGCTCGCCGCCACGAGAAGGCGGACGGTCGTCCGCGAAAGAAACAGCTGACGCATGACAGGCATGACGCGACCCACTCGAACTCGGCTCAACGCCTTGTTTTAGGCCGCAGCGGGTTAAGGGGACGTTTAAGATGAATCGCCTTGCAGCAAATTGCGCAAAATTCTTCACAAGACGCCCGCGCGCCCGAGCAGCGCGGCGGGCAGGCGGCAAGGGCCGAGGTCCGTCTCCTTCGCTTCGTCGTTAAAGCGCGCGACCTTGATCCAGCGGGCGCGCGTCGGCCCGCTCAGGGATTTGCTTCTGCGCCCATAGGCGAGCAGCCCGTCCGCTGCGAGGGCGCCGAATAGCGACTGCGGAACCGCATCGAGAGCGACGTGCAGAATGATGCGGTCGTACCGCCCGGCGCTCCTTGGAATATCAAGTCCGTCGGCGCAGGCGACACGCGCATTTTCGACGCCGAGATCCGCCAGCCGCCGCGCGGCGCCGAGGGCGAGAGTCTGAAACCGCTCGACGCTCTCGACCTCGCCGGCGAGAAGCGACAGCACGGTCGTCGCGTAGCCGGAGCCCGATCCGATCTCCAGCACGCGATGCTTTGGCTCGATGTCCAGCGCGTCGAGCCTCCAGGCGAGATCGGCGGCGGAAGGCATGGTCTGACCGCAGCCGATCGGCAGCGCCACGTCGCGCGCGGCGAGGTCCTTGAAGCGGTGCGGAGCGAAAAGAGCCCTGGGAGCGAGCTCGATCGCGCGCATGACCTTGACGCTGCGCACATTGGCGCGGCGAAGCTGCAGCGCCAGCGCAGCCCGCGCCTCGAGCGGAAGCTCGGCGCCGGGAAAGCTCAAGACGCGGCCTCGAAGGCGGCGGCGAAATCCGTGACCGTCGGATGGTCGGTGAAGTCCAGCTTCAGCGGCGTGACCGAAATCTTGCACTGGAGCAGCGCCTCGAGGTCTGTGCCCGCCCCGACGACGAAGTCGCCGCGCTGGAAGGATATCCAGTGATAGGGATGGCCGCGCCCGTCGACGCGGTCGTCGATGAACATGAGGTCGTTGCAGCGCCGGCCCTGCATGGTGACGGCGACGCCCTTCACGTCCTCGGGCGGGCAGGGCGGGAAATTGACGTTGACGAGAACGTTCGGGGGAACGCCTCTGTCGATGATCCGACGCAGCACGCCGGGCGCGTGCGTCTCCGCGCAGCTCCAGGGAATGGTCTTCACGCCGCCGAAAAAATCGTAGCACTGCGACAGGGCGATCGAGGCGACGCCCAGAATCGCGCCCTCCATGGCGGCGGCGATGGTGCCGGAATAGGTGATGTCCTCGGCGACGTTCTGGCCGCTGTTGACGCCCGAGAGCACGAGGTCGGGCGGATGGTCGAGCAGCTTGCGCATGGCCATGATGACGCAGTCTGTCGGAGTGCCCTTGACCGCGTAACGCCGCTCGTCAAGCCGGCGCAGCCGCAAGGGATCGTTCAGCGAAAGCGAGTGGGCGACGCCGGACTGATCGTGCTCCGGCGCGACGACTAAAATGTCGTCCGAGAGCTGGCGAGCGATTCGCTCGGCGACTTGGAGACCCGGCGCGTTGATCCCATCGTCATTGGTGAGCAGGATGCGCATGGATGCCTTCGCCCGTTGATCGCGTCGATCGTCGCCGAATCGGCTTTTGCGCTAAAACCTGAACATATCTGTGACGCAGCCGCGGTCTGGGATCGTTCAGTGCGAGCCCTTGGGCGGCACTTTCAGCCGCTGCTCGACGCGCGCCAGGCGCTCCTCCAGCTCGGTGATCATCGCCCCATGGCCGACGGCCGAAGCATGATATTCCATGACGGCGCGCCGTAGCGCGTTGAACTGTTCGTTGAGCTCCTTCCGAGTGAGCGCATGCTCGGCCTCGTTCACGGCGCGCACGGTCGTCACATCGGAGCGCAGGGCGCGAACTTCCGTTCGCACGCGCGACTCCAGCTGCTGCATGACCGACTGCACGTTCCGCAGCAATTCAATCAATGAGTCCTCAGCTTCTTCAGACATGACTCTTCTCACGCCGTTACGCCGCAACTTCAAGCCCGCATTTGCGCGGCGCGTCAGGGCCGCGCGATCTTTCGGGCGCCGCCCATGTAAGGCTGGAGCGCCTTTGGCACCGTAATCGATCCGTCGGCTTCTTGGAAGTTCTCCATCACGGCGACGAGCGCGCGCCCGACGGCTACGCCCGAGCCGTTCAGCGTGTGGACGAAGCGCGGCCCCTTGCCGTCCTTGGGGCGGTAGCGGGCGTTCATGCGCCGGGCCTGGAACTCGCCGCAGACCGAGCAGGAGGAGATCTCGCGATATTTGCCCTGGCCCGGCAGCCAGACCTCCAGGTCGTAGGTTTTTTGGGACGCGAAGCCCATGTCGCCCGTGCAGAGGAGCGCCTTGCGATAGGGGAGCTCGAGCAGTTGCAGGACCCTCTCGGCGCATCCGGTCATGCGCTCATGCTCTTCGAGCGATTGCTCGGGCGTCGTGATCGAGACGAGCTCGATCTTGAAGAACTGATGCTGGCGGATCATGCCGCGCGTGTCGCGCCCGGCCGCCCCGGCCTCGGACCGAAAACAGGGC
>DATHCI010000109.1:0-13233 GCA_035319645.1 Methylocystis sp.
GATCAGAGCGCGGCGACGCTCGACGAGGCGCTGGAGGCGCTCGCGGACGAGGCGACTCCGCCCGACCTGCGGCGGGAAGGCCTGATTTAGCGCGACGCAGTTGCGTGCTATGATGCTTGCATGAGCGCGCAGCCCAAAGAAGCCGAAGATGGGATGACCGTCGCCGAGTTCCTCGTCTGGGCGGAACAGCGGTCCGGGCGGTGGCAGCTCGTCGACGGGCGCCCGGTCGCCATGGCGCCGGCGAATCGGACGCATGGCGCGCTGCAGAATGAGCTTGGCCGGCTGATCGGCAATGCGCTCGTTGAAAACGGCGCGCCCTGCTCTGTCGTCGCGGATCCCGGCGTTGTTCCCCGCGTGCTGGCGCACAAGAATGTCCGCGTCCCGGACCTCGCCGTCGTCTGTTCCGGCTATGTTGCGGAGCAAGCGACCTTGAGCGAGCCCGTCGTCGCGATCGAGATCCTGTCGCCTGGCGACCAGAGTCAAACATGGTCCAACGTCTGGACCTACACGACGATTCCGACCATGCAGGAAATCGCCGTGTTCGAGACCAAGTCTCTCGGCGCAAAATTGCTGCGCCGCCTCCCGGACGGCGGCTGGCCGGAGGAGCCCCAAACCATCGCGTCGGGAGACTTCGTCCTGGAGAGCGTCAACGTGCGTTTTCCGCTCGCCGCGGCCTATCGGACGACGCGGCTGAGCGCGGTTGGCGCTGGCGGTTGAAACGCCATCAAGACGCAGCGGCGGTGGGCGCTTTGTGATAGATTGACTATATGAGCGCCCTGCCAAAGCCTTCCGAACGACAAATGAGCGTCGCCGAGTTTTGCGCTTGGGCGGAGGCGCAGCCCGAGCGGTGGGAGCTCGTGGACGGATTTCCCGTCGCGATGGCCCCCGCGAACCGGACGCACGGGGCGATCCAGGCCGAGCTTTGCCACTTGATCACGGCTGGATTGATAGAGAGCGGCAGCGCCTGTTCGGTGATCGGAGCGCCGGGCGTCATTCCGCACGTTCGCGCCAATGCGAATGTCCGCATCCCTGACATCGCAGTCTGCTGCAGCAATTACGACGCCGAACAGGCGGCCCTGACAGACCCGACAGTTTTGATCGAGATCCTCTCGCCGAGCAACGCGTCGCGAACCTGGGGCAACGTCTGGACCTACACGACGATCCCGAGCGTTTTGGAGATCGCGGTATTCGAAACTGCCGCGATCAGCGCTCTCTTGTTGCGCCGCCTTCCGGAGGGGGGCTGGCCAAAAGAGCCCGAGCTCGTCGAGTCGGGCGACGTGAGCTTTCAGAGCCTCAGCGTGCGCTTTCCGCTCGCCGCGGCCTATCGGACGACGCGTCTCGCCTGAGCTCGGGCCCTTCTGCGCCGCGCCTTCTCGTGCTACTGAACGCGGATGAGCGCTCTCCCAAAGTCTTCGGACGAAGAGATGACCGTTGCGAAGTTCTATGATTGGGCCGCGACGACGCCCGGTCGCTCGGAACTCGTCGACGGCCAGCCCGTCGGCATGGCGCCCGCGAGCACGACCCACAGCGCCTTGCAGTGCGAACTCGCCGAATTGATCGCGAGCGCGCTGGAGCGCCAGGGCGCGCCTTGCTCAGCCTTCACGGAGCCCGGCGTTATCCCGCGCGTCAACGCCAAAACGAATGTCCGCGTTCCCGATCTCGCCGTGATGTGCGGCGACTACAAGACGGAACGCTCGGCGCTGACCGATCCCGTTGTCGTGCTTGAGATCCTGTCGCCGCGCAACAAGCACAAGACGTGGTCGAATGTCTGGGCCTACACGACGATCCCGGGCGTCAAGGAATTCGCCGTGTTCGAGACGGAGTCGATCAGCGCGAAGCTGCTGCGGCGCCTCTCGAATGGAGACTGGCCGCAAGATCTGGAGCTGATCGCTTGCGGCGACTTCAACCTGCAAAGCTTCGATGTGCGCTTTCCGGTCGCCGCGGCGTATCGGACGACGCATCTCGCATGAGCCTGCGCATCCGCCTCGCCAAGCCGGGCGAAGCGGCGCTCGTGCTGTCCTTCGTGCGCGAACTCGCGGAATACGAAAATCTGTCTCACGAAGTCGTCGCGACCGAGGCCATGATCGACGCCGCGCTGTTCGGGCCAAATTCGAAGACCTTCTGCGCCTTCGCCGAATGGACCGGCGAGCCTATCGGCTTCGCCCTGTGGTTCCTCAATTTCTCGACCTTCCGCGGGCGCCACGGGATCTTTCTCGAAGACGTCTATGTCCGCCAGTCGCACCGCGGGAGGGGCGTCGGTCGCGCCCTGCTGCGGCATCTCGCGGCGCGTTGCGTGGAGGAGGGCTTTTCGCGGCTCGAATGGTCGGTCCTGAACTGGAACGAGAATGCGATCGCGTTCTATGAGGCGCGGGGCGCCCGCCTGATGAGCGAGTGGACCTTGTGCAGGCTCGACGGCGACGCGCTCGATCGATTGGCGAAAGCCCCGGAAGACGAGGCCGAGGCGGCGCGCGCCGAGGTCTAGCCCTTTATCCGGCGACCCCGCCCGGCTAATCTCGACAGCCCACTCCGACAGCGAGCTCAAACCCATGGCCATCGACTCCAACCACCCCGAGACCCTCCAGCTGCACGCCGGCTGGCGCGCCGACGCGACCAACGGGGCAGTCGCCGTGCCGATCTATCAGACGACGAGCTACCAGTTCCACGACACCGAGCACGCCGCCAATCTCTTTGCGCTCAAGGAGATGGGCCAGATCTACACACGCATCGGAAATCCGACGACGGGCGTGCTGGAGGAGCGGCTCGCGGCGCTCGAGGGCGGCGCAGCAGCCCTTGCGCTCGCCTCCGGCCAGGCGGCGTCGGCTTTCGCGCTACAAAACCTCGCCCGCGCCGGCGACAATGTCGTCTCATCGACCGACCTCTATGGCGGGACCTGGAACCTCTTCGCCAACACGCTCAAAGAACAGGGACTGGAGGTCCGCTTCGTCGATCCGTCCGATCCTGAAAACTTCCGCCGCGCGACCGATGCGCGAACGCGCGCCTATTACGCCGAGACGCTGCCCAATCCGAAGCTCGTCGCCTTTCCGATCGCCGAGGTGGCCGCGATCGGACGGGAATATGGGGTGCCGCTTGTCATGGACAACACGGCGGTCCCGATCCTCGCGCGCCCCTTCGATCATGGCGCGGCGATCGTCGTCTATTCGACGACGAAATTCCTCGGCGGCCACGGCAATTCGATCGGCGGCGCGATCATCGACGGCGGCAATTTCGACTG
Organism: Methylocystis sp.; assembly: GCA_035319645.1. Classification (GTDB taxonomy): domain Bacteria; phylum Pseudomonadota; class Alphaproteobacteria; order Rhizobiales; family Beijerinckiaceae; genus Methylocystis. The sequence goes on from DATHCI010000109.1 coordinate 3,233, forward strand.
GGAGAAATTCCCCGAGCGTCAACCGGCGCTGAACACGCCGGACCCCTCCTATCACGGCGCGGTCTGGGTCGAGGCGGTGAAGCCGCTCGGGCCGATCGCCTATGTGATCAAGGCCCGCACGACGCTGCTGCGCGACCTCGGCTCGGCAATGTCGCCCTTCAACGCCTTTCTCACCCTGCAAGGGGTGGAGACGCTGACGCTGCGCATCGAGCGCCACTCCCGGAACGCCGCCGCGGTCGCAGAGTTCCTGTCGCAGCGGCCGGAGGTGACGCAGGTCATCCATCCCTCGCGCCAGAGCGGCGAGGCGCGGGCGCGCGCCGACAAATATCTCAAGGGCGGCTATGGCGCGCTCGTTGGCTTCGAGCTCAAGGGCGGGCTGGAGGCCGGGCGGCGCTTCATCGACGCGCTGACGATGTTTTATCACGTCGCGAACATCGGCGACGCGCGCAGCCTCGCGATCCACCCTGCGACGACGACGCATTCGCAGCTCTCGCCCGAAGCGCAGCGCGCGACCGGCGTGACCGAGGGGTACGTTCGGCTGTCGATCGGGCTCGAGCACATCGACGACATATTGGCCGATCTGGAGCGCGGGCTGAAGGCTGCCGCGTGACATGACGACGGTCCCGATCCGCTATGTCGAGCCCGTCTTCCGCCCACCGAGCGAGGCGGACTCGCTGATCCTGCCCGTGACCGACGGCTGCTCCTGGAACCGCTGCACTTTCTGCGAGATGTACACCGCGCCGCAGAAGCGGTTTCGACCCCGCGACGAGCAGGAGATTTTCGAAAGCCTTCGCCGCTGCGGGGCGCGCTTTGGGGCGGGCGTCAAGCGTGTTTTCCTCGCCGACGGCGACGCGATGACTCTGTCGGCGCGTCGTCTGGCCGCCATATTGGGGGCGATCCGCCGCGAACTGCCCGGCGTGCGGCGGATTTCGAGCTATTGTCTGCCGCGGAACCTGCGCAAGAAGTCGTCCGCGGAGCTGCGCGAGCTCAACGAACTCGGCCTGTCGCTCGTCTATGTCGGCGCCGAGTCCGGCGACGACGCGGTGCTCGCTGGCGTGAGCAAGGGCGAGACTTTTGAGAGTTCGCGCGACGCGCTGGAAAAGCTGCGCGAGGCCGGGATCAAGCGCTCGGTCATGATCCTCAACGGGCTCGGCGGTCGCGCGCTGTCGCGACAGCATGCGGAAAACTCGGCGGCGCTCATGAACGCCGCGCAGCCCGAGTATCTCGCCACGCTCGTCGTGAGCTTCCCGAAGGGCGAGACGCAGATGCGCGAGAACTTTCCCGGCTGGGAGCCGCTCGACGTGCCCGGGCTGCTGCGGGAGATGGAGCTGTTTCTCGCCGGCCTCGAGCTCGATCGAACGGTCTTCCGCAGCGACCACGCCTCGAACTGGCTCGTGCTCAAGGGGACGCTCGGCGCGGACAAGCCGCGGCTGCTGCAAGAGCTGCGCGCGGCGATCGCCGCGCCGGAGGCGGCGCCGCTGCGGCCGGCCTGGGCGCGCGGGCTATAGCGCCGCTCGTCCAAACCGCTCAGCCCGCATCGAGGGGATCGCTGCGGGCGAGGCGCCGCCGAATTCAGGCGGCTTGCGACGCTTCTCTTGATTCCTCGCCGGGCTCCGCTTCGGGCCGGGCATTGAGAAGCTTCTCAATGGACTCTCTGGGCATCGGGCGCCCGAACAGATAGCCCTGGCCAAAAGTGCAGCCCTGCCCCGACAGCCAGTCGAGATCCGATGAGGTCTCAACACCCTCGGCCGTGGTCTCGATGCTCAGGTTCGAACCGAGCTGGATGATGGCGTCGACAAGCTTGGCGCCATCCGTCCCCTCGGCGAGCGCGGAGATGTAGCTCTTGTCGATCTTGATCTTGTTGAAGCGTAGTTCCCTCAAGTGATAGAGGCTCGAATAGCCGGTGCCGAAGTCGTCCAGCGCGATTTTTATGCCGAGGTTTTGCAGCGAGGTGAGGAGCGCGCGCGCCGCCTCGAGGTCGCTGATCAGCGACGATTCGGTGATCTCGACTTCCAGGCGACCGGGGGGAAAATCGTTCTTCGTCAGCACGGCCAGGACTCGCTCCGCGAGCCAAGGGTCTCGCAGCTGCTGGGGGGCGACGTTGACCGAGAGGCGGAGATGGGGAGGCCAGCTGCGCGCATCAGACGTGGCCCGATCCAAAATTTGATAGAAAAGCGAGCATATCATGCCCGTATCTAATGCGATCGGGATGAAAACATCGGGCATCACCAGCCCCAGGGTCGGATGATCCCAACGAGCGAGAACCTCATAGGCCACGAGCTCCCTTGAGGGCAGCTTTACGATAGGTTGAAAATAGGGCGTGATCTCTCCCGACGAAATCGCGTTTTTGAGATCGGCGGCGAGCTGCGTGCGAATTTTCAGTTTGCGCTCCATCTCGCTTTTGAAGAAGCGAAAAGTCCCACGTCCATCGCGTTTGCCTTCATACATCGCCAAATCCGCAGCGTGCAGAACAGCCTCGGCGTTCTCTTCGCCGGGCGTCGCGACGGCTATGCCGATGGTCGCGTCGACATCGACATGACTGTTGTTCCACAAAACTGGGAGTTGAACAGCGTTGATGAGTCGGAGCGCCAGATCGGCGAGGACTTTCTGTTCGCCATCAAATGGGACCAACACGACAAATTCGTCGCCGCCAAGACGCGCCACGACGCTCGCCGGCGGCGCAAGCTCGGTCAACCTGGCGGAGACGGCGCGGAGCACTTCATCGCCTGCGGCATGACCATAACCGTCATTTATCGGCTTGAACCGGTCGAGATCGATCATCATCACGGCGAATTGATCGGCGGACGAACGCGTCTGCAGACGCATTTGGCAGGTCTCTATGAAGTCTCTGCGGTTGGGGAGCCCGGTCAAGGGGTCGCGGCGCGCCGCGACCTTCGCTTGTGCTTCCGCGGCGAGCTCAGCCTTCAGCGCGTTGCGCAGCAGCCGCGACTTGCGGATCGCGGCCACGTAAACCCCGCTTATTATCAAGCCGGCCAACACCAGCATTTCGGCCAGGCCATATTTGCCTACAAAGGCGAAAACATGATTGAACAGCCCCAGCTGCTCTCCTAACAGCCAAAGACAGGCGCCGATCATCATTAAGCACAATAGCTCGTATATTTCGCTTGTTTTTATTGGAGTTTGTCTGACGCCAAGCATTCGGAGACTCCTCTGGAAAGCGTGGAAAGGGCGCTCGCGGCGTCAGCTATCGCGCAATTTGTTTGAAAAAGAATGTATACATGTAACAATGGCCTTAAAGCAGTAAAATACACAACAATATATTGACGATTGCGTCAACAGACGAAGCTAAAATACGCCTCCTTATAAGGCTAGGAATGTTGTTACCTGCTTAAAGGATTGCTAGGGAATAGTCCTGGCGCCGCAACCATAGGCTGAGGCGGGCGAGCGGCTATAGAGTTTGCGAGCGCGGAGGCTGAATTGACGATGGACACGGAAGCGACGCGTCAGCTACGCCGTCATCGTCGACTCGTCTGTCTTTAATCGCGCTGCTTCGTCGGCACCGCGAGCACGGGGCACGGCGCCCGCCGCAACACTTGTTCGGTCGTGCTGCCGCGCACCTCGTCGAAGATCTCGTGGTGCCCATCCGTCGCCATGACAATCAGGTCGGGACGGAGATCTTCGGCGACCTCGAGGATCGTCTCGACGACGGGTCCGCGCTTCAGCTCGATATGCGGCAGCAGATTGCCGAAGGTCGGCAGCGTCTCGCCGACATGAATGAGCTGAAACTCCGCCAAGGGCGCCAGGCTGCGCACGAATTTCGACCCAACTCCCCACGCGTGCATGGGCGAGACGTCCGCCGCGACCGGCATGAACACGCGGTTAATCCGGATATCGCCAGTGTTTAGTTTGACGAAGCCCGCTTCGTCCTCGCGCAGAAACAGCGCCGGGGCATGAACGTGCCGCGCGGTCGCCTCGGCCAGAGAAGCTCTGAAAATGCGCCGCATCCAGCTCGATTCATGGGTCATCAGCACCAAAAAATCGCAGTGATGAAGCTCCGCATAGGAGCTAATGGCACCCACGACGTCCTCGGACTTCATCGACGCTTTGAATAGCTTGACGCCGAGCTGCGCCTCCGTCGCCTCCGGCGGGGCGCCAGGCGCCAACAGCTTCCATCGCTTGAGCAGCTCCGCCACGTCGGGGAAGCGCGCCCAGTCCCGCGCCGCTCTCTCATCTTCGACGTGGAGAATGTGCAAGGCGCTACGCGCGGCCACGGAAAGACGTATCGCATGAGCCAAGGCGACCTCGTCCGCCAGCGAAAAGTCGGTCGGGTGAACGACGGACTGAAAAGGCTGATCGTTCTCAACGCTGTCCATATCGTCACCCTTTCCTGGCCCGCGCGTCTGCGCACAATTCGAGGAAACGACGCCGGAGGCGACCGCGTCAAGGCGGCAGAAGCGCGTTGGCGCGCCATTTTTCGCCCTGCGCAGAGCGCGCGTCGGCGCCGGCGGCCCCAGGATTGCTTGGCTTCTGTTGCGTTGGCGTCCTCCGCTATCGCTCCGCCACTCGGAGAGACGAAAGATCGCGGCCTCGCGCTGCTGACGCTCGCCGAATGCGAGCTCGAGCATCGCGTCTCGAGAACGCGCGCCAGCCCGGCCGCCGCCATGCTCGAGCGGCTCGACGCCTTCGACGCGCTCACGATCGCGTGCGCGTGCGACTTCCGCGGCAATGCGGGCCGCTCCCGCCAGCCCGATCCCAAGGCGGCGCTGCTCGCCGTCGCGATCGAGGCCTGCGCGGGCGTCGAGCCGGGCCTCGGCGAGGACGAGCAGCTCGCCCGCGCCGAGGCCATCGCAAGGGCCTTTTGCTCGCAACGCGGGTCCGACGCCGAGGTTTGGCCGCACCCTCGGGCCGTGTTTCGCGCTATGATCCGCGCGAAGAGAATCGCCGTGCCCGTCCGCCGCCTCGACCCCATCCTCATCGACCGCATCGCCGCCGGCGAAGTCGTCGAACGCCCCTCCTCCGCCGTCAAGGAGCTCGTCGAAAACGCGCTCGACGCCGGCGCGCGGCGCATCGACGTTGCGATCGAGGACGGCGGCAAGAAGCTCATCCGCGTCATCGACGACGGCTGCGGCATGGACGAGGCCGACCTTCGCCTGGCCGTCGAGCGACACGCGACGTCCAAGATTCCCGACGGCGATCTGTTCAATATCGCGACCTTGGGCTTTCGCGGCGAAGCTTTGCCCTCGATCGCCGCCGTCTCGAGCCTCACGATCGAGACGCGGGCCGCCGGCGCGCCGCATGGCCTGAGGCTCTGCGTCGAGGCGGGCGAGAGCCGCGGCGTCTCCGCCAGCGCCTGGCCGCAGGGCACGCGCATCGAGGCGCGCGACCTCTTCGCCGCGACGCCGGCGCGGCTCAAATTCCTGAAGAGCGAGCGCAGCGAGACCGCCGCCGCGGCCGATGTCGTCAAGCGCCTCGCCATGGCCCATCCCGCCGTGCGGTTCGGCTTTGCGGGGGGCGGCGGCTTCGACTACGCCGCCTGCGCCGCCGACGCGGCCGGCCGCGCGCGGCGGCTCGCGCAGGCGATGGGCGAGGAATTCGCGGCCAACGCCGTCGAGATCGACGCCGAGCGCGAGGGCTTTCGATTGACGGGTCTCGCGGGGCTGCCGACATTCAACCGCGCCAATGCGGCGATGCAGCACTTCTTCGTCAACGGGCGGCCGGTGCGCGACAGGCAGCTCTTCGGGGCCATGCGCGCCGCCTATCTCGACTTCATGAGCCCAGACCGGCATCCGGTGCTGGCGTTGTTCCTCGAGGGCGACCCGCGGGCGATCGACGTCAACGTGCATCCGGCCAAGGCCGAAGTGCGGTTCCAGGACCCGGGGCTCGTGCGCGGCCTCATCGTCGGCGCGCTGAAACAGGCATTGACAAGCGCCGGCCATCGCGGCGCGAGCAATGGCGCGCGGAGCTTCGCGGCCTTCTCGGCGCCGCGCTTTCGTCCCGCGCCCGCCGCGAACTGGGATTTGGCCGCTTCGCCCTCCGCGCCGCCGGGCTTCGCCGAAGAGCCGCAGGCGCGTTTCGATCCGGGCCCGCCGCAGGCCGACGCGCGCGGCGCCGAGTCCCCCATCGCGCCCCGGGACTTCGAGGCGCCGCTCGGGGCGGCGCGCGCGCAGCTGCACGAGACCTACATCATCGCGCAGACGCGCGACGGGCTCGTCATCGTCGACCAGCACGCGGCGCATGAGCGGCTCGTCTACGAAAGGCTCAAGCGCCAGCGCGAGGCCGAAGGCGTCGCGCGGCAGATGCTGCTGATCCCGGCAGTCGTCGAACTCGACGCCGCGCGCCGCGACGCGCTGACGCCCGCGCTTGCCGAGCTCGCTGCGCTGGGCCTCGTGCTTGAGCCCTTCGGCCCGGGCGCGATGCTCGTGCGCGAGACGCCTGCTGTCCTGGGCGAGGTCGACGCCGCGCGCCTCGTCGCCGACATCGCCGATCTTCTGGCGGAAGAGGGCGACGCGCGGGCGCTGTCGCGCAGGCTCGACCATGTGCTTGCGACTTGCGCCTGCCATCATTCCGTGCGCGCGGGGCGGCGCCTGACGCCGCAAGAGATGAACGCGCTGCTGCGCGAGATGGAGGCGACGCCGGGCTCCGGCCAGTGCAATCACGGACGCCCGACCTATGTGGAGCTGAGGCTTGCGGATATCGAGAGGTTGTTTGGCAGGAGGTGAGCTTCGACAGAAGCCGCAGTCTCGCCAAATTGATCTGTGGATAACATTTCAGCAGGCGCGGACGGACTCTTGCGTTTTCGGCGGCGCTCGCTTGCAAGATTCGGGGCCAAGCAACGACAGTTGAAGACAACATCTTTTAGTCCCCGTCAAAAATGACGGGTCTCCGGCGAGGCCCTTAACTCAATGCGCAAATTTTTGTGTTGCTAAACGCGAAATTTAACGGGAACACAGCCGCGCAGCGATATTGCGGCGAGCATGCCTCTGGTTCGATTCGGCGCTTCGCTTCGAGCCGGCCGTAAGCGCATGAGACTCTTGTAAAAGAGGAGTTCGAGATGCGGAAGAAAGCTTTTTCCGCCTTATACGGGCTCGTGCTTGCCCATCTCTTTTGCAGCCTTCCTCTTTTCAGTCACCCCTTAAAAGGAAGTCTTAGCTGGAAGCCCAGCTTAACCACGCAGGCCCATGCCGCCGCCGAATGTTCAGTGCCGCCAAACGATTCGGACGGTGACAGCGACCTCGATTGCAGTCCGGGCCCCATAAACCGCAACAAGAACCTCGGCGATCCCGGATGCGTCGGCTGCGGCGACCCCATAAATTTCGCGACCGGCAATCTCTATGAGAAGGAAGTCGACTGGACGGGGCCCGGCCCCTTCCCGATCGTCTGGGCGCGCTATTTCAACAGTCTCGACTATGCGCCGGTTCCAGGGCTCGGCAATGGCGGCGGGTATCACAATTTCGGCTTTCAATGGCGGAATTCATATTCGAGGTTCATCTATCCCCCACTGACTCTGAATACGAATCCGCCAACGGCCGGGGTCTCGCGCGACGAAGGGGCCTACATCGTTTTCACTTTGACGAACGGCGTCTGGACCACCGACGCCGACGTAAATCTGAGGCTGTCCGGCCCCGTCGGCGGTCCGTTCAGCATCTTCAACGACAACGACGAAACGGAGCAGTATAACGCCAACGGCGTGCTGACGTCGATCACCAATCGGACCGGACTGTCGCTGACCTTCGGGCATGACGCCGCCGCCAATCTGACGAGCGTCACGGATGCCTACCGCCGGGTGCTGTCCATCTCCTATTCCTACTCTACGCCCTATGTCGCCGCCCCGATCGCGAGGGTCACCGCGCCGGACGGAAGCGTGTTCACTTACAGCTACAACGGTCCCGATCTCGTGTCGGTCACCCATCCCGACGGCGGCGTGCGCAAATATCTCTACACCTTCTATCCGCCCCTGAACGGCATCAATATTGCGCCTTCGCTGTTCAGCGGCGTCCTCGACGAGAATGGCTCGCAGTTCGGTTATTTTGCGTATTCAGCAGTGGGCGCCTCGGGCTCCGCGAGCTATCTGGCTTCTTCCGCCTCCCATGCCGGAGGCGCCGACCTCTACTCGCTGAACTACGCCTATCCGAGCGACGGCGTGGTCGCCGTCACCAATCCGCTCGGCGGGCTCAATTGGTACCTGACATCGGGAATCGTCAATTCTGCGCGCCAATTGCAGGTCGCGCGGATCTGCTCGACCTGCGTCAGCGTCGGCGGAACGTTCAACTATGGCTATGACGCCAACGGCAACGTCTCGCAGACCATCGATTTCAACGGCAACACGAACCTCTATACTTACGATCTGACGCGGAACCTCGAAACCTCACGCACGCTCGCCAGCGGCACGGGGGTCGCGCGAACGATCTCGACCAAATGGAATCCGAGCTACCGCCTGCCGGCGCAGATCACGGACGGAGCGCGCACCTTCACCTTCGGCTATGACTCGCACGGCAATCTGCTGAGCAAGACGGTGAGCGATCCGACCATCACCAGCACGCGAAGCTTCACCTATAACAGCGCGGGCGAAGCGCTGACCGCGACCGACCCGCGCGGCAACGTGACAAACTACGCTTACGATTCGCTTGGTCGGCTGACGAGCGTCGCCAATCCGCTCGGCCAGGTGACGCAGATCACCGCCTTCGACGCCAACAGCCGGCCGACCACGATCGAGGATCCGAACGGTCTCGTCACGACTCTCGCCTATAATTACCGGGGTCAGGTCACGTCACGCGCCGTCGGCTCGCAGGTGACGCAATATGTCTATGACAAGGTGGGGCAGCTGACGCAACTCACGCGTCCCGACGGCTCCTACTTCAACTTCACTTTCGATCCAGCGCATCGTCTGACGGGCATCACCGACGCGCTCGGCGAGAAGGTCGTGTTCACGCTCGACGCCGCCGGCAACCGCATCCAGCAGCAGATTTACAATGCCAGCGGAACGCTCGTGCAGGCGCATAGCCGAAACTGGGACGGCGTCGACCGGCTCGCCCAGGACATCGGCGCCTCGGGCCAGACGTCGAGCTTTACGTACGACGACAACGACAATCTGATCGGCGTGACGGACCCGAACAATATCGCCGTCGCCCTCGCCTATGACGCGCAAAATCGGCTCTCTCAATATACCGACGGCGCCGGCGGCGCGACCGGCTTCGCCTATGACGCCAACGGGCGCCTCGGCGGCGTCACCGATCCCCGCCATCTCGTCACGAGCTATGCGAACAACGGGCTCGACGAGCAGCAGACGATCGCGAGCCCGGACAGCGGCGTCACTAGCAGGACCTTCGACGCCGCCGGCAATGTCGCGACCTCGACCGACGCGCGCGGCGACACGACGACCTACTCCTATGACGCGCTGAACCGCCTCGTGAGGGCGGTCTATGCCGACGGATCTGCCGCGACCTATGGCTACGACCAGGGCGCGAACGGGATCGGTCATCTGACCTCGATGAGCGACTCCAGCGGCCAGACGAGCTGGTCCTACGACATCTACGGCCACGTGATCAGCAAGACGCAGACCGTCGGCGCCGTCACGCTGACGACGACCTGGAGCTACAACGCGACGACCGGGCGGCTCACGAGCATCGGCTGGCCCTCGGGCAACACCACGACCTACAGCTATGACGCCGCCGGGCGCGTGCTCGCGATCGGCGTGCAGCCGCCGGGCGGCGCCGTCTCGACGCTGATCGCCTCCATCGCCTATTTCCCCTTCGGCCCCGCCGCCTCCTGGATCACCGGCAATGGCGAAAGCTACATCCGCGGCTTTGATGAGGACGGGCGCGTCTCGGTCCTCTACCTGCCGGCGGGCGGCTATATCGGGCTTGGCTATGATCCGGGCTCGCGCGTGACCGCCATCGCCGAGAACGGGCTCGCAAGGAAAACCTATGGCTATGACGCGGCCAATCGGCTGACGACCTATGTCAGCGGCGCGACTGTCCAGACTTTCGGCTACGACCTCTCCGGCAATCGCATCAGCAATGTGATCACCGGCGGCGCGTCGC
>DATHCI010000110.1:0-8944 GCA_035319645.1 Methylocystis sp.
ACCCTCCGGACTGGGTTGTTCGCCCTGCCCGCGCTGTTCTGCCTGCTCGTCGCCTTGGGCTCCAACGCGGAAGTCGAACTCGGGCGTTGGATCCTCTTCGGCTCGACCGCTCCGGCGCCCTTTCCTACGCTCGCCGCGCGCGTCGTCATTCTGTTTCTGCTCAATGAGGCCGTCGTCGTTGGGGCGCCGCTGGCGCTCGGGCGCTTTCTGCCTCGCGAGTGGCGCCCGCACGGCGTGCTGTTCGCGGTGGCGGTCGCCGCCTCCGTCACGCCGCTCGTCGCGAGTTCCGTTTCAGCCTATATCGCGCCGCACCTGCCGCCGCCGCTGGCGCAGATCGGCGCGACGCTCGCGGCCGCCCTCGCGCAGGCCGGCCTGTGGGGCGAGACCTATCTCGTCACGCAATCGCTCGCCGGCCTTTTGCGCGGCTCGCCCTCGCTCGCGGTCGTCGTCTACGGCAATTGGCGCAGCGGCGCGACGAAAGGCTTCGTTTACGGATTCGTGTTCATGGGGCTGCTGCTTGCGGCCAAGCTCGTCCTGAGCCTCGGGCCGCTCGTCACGGTCCTGAGCGCGCTCGGGCCCCTCAGCGCCGCCCTCATCGGCGCGCTGTTGTTCCCGCTCGCGCGAACGATCGTCGAGAGCACCGATGCGACCCCGCCCTTCGTCGGTCGCGTCGAGCAGGCCTACGCCCGCAACTCCAACTTCCTGCGCGGACTCGTCGCCGGCATCGGCGTCTGGCTGGCGCTCCTGATCGATCTTCCTGCGGCGGAAGGATCGGCGCGTTTCTTCTTCGGCGCCGCGATCGGCGCGCTCGCCTATGCCGGCGTCGACGCCGCGATCGACGGCTACGATCTCTCGAAAGGACGGCGTCAGCACTATCGCAGCTGGCGCGTCTACACGCTCGGCGGTTTGCTCGGCGGCGTCGTCGCGGGCGCGATCGCCTGGTATCTCGACCGCGGCCAGATCGACGTCATCGTCTCGAAATTCTTTGCTTACGCATCGCTCGACTATGCCGCCGACGGGCGCCCGGTCAACGCCTATATCATCCGCCCCCTGTTCTCGAAATGGGGCGCGACCGACCTCGGCTTCGGCGACGGCGGCGTGCGCATCTTCTACGACGAGTCGCTTTCTGGCGTCATCCAATGGGTGTTCGCGGCGCCGCTGTTCTCGATCAATCTGTTCTTCCTGACCGCGCTCATGCAGCGCAGCCTCAAGCCCCTGCGCCAGCTCGCGAGCTTCGAAGGCCTCGACATGCTGATCGACAACGCCGTGCGCGTGCTGCGCTGGGGTCTGTGGATGGCGCCGGTCATCTACTCCTTCTTGAAGGCGTCGCCGGATCCGAGCTGGTACAACCAGGATGGCCTGGTCCGCTCCGGCGTCGCAACATGGATGAGCTCGACGCTGCCCGAAGGCGACTTCCGCCAATGGAGTCTCGAGATCTTCACGGCGCTGCTCGCCTTCGACGCGCTGCGCGTGCTGATCTGGTTCGACCATATGGGCCTGCGCGTCGCGACGCTCGTCAATCTGTCCTTCGTCGGCGGCGACGCGCTCGACGAGGAGGCCGCGCGCTTCCTGGGCAAGGCGCAGATCAGCCGCGCCATCCCCGAGGGAATCCGGCGCTTCGGCACCTGGGCGCCGCTGCTGCTGCCCTTCTATATTCCCCGCGGCGCGGAGTGGGACAAGGCCTGGTCGACCGCCGAGCAGATGACCAATCTGCGCCCGCCCTCCTACCTCTATCTCCTCAGCGGCTATCTCGTTTACGCCGGTCTGCTGGCGCTGGCGCTCGTCGTCTTCCTGCTCGCGAAGCTCGCGCGCGCCGGCCAGATCGTGATCCCGGGCGTCACCGGCCCCGGCGGCGCGCCGGGCTCCCGACCGCTGACGCTGACCAACGGGCTTATGACCAGCGAGTGGTTCGAGGACGGGCAGGGCGCCTGCCGCGTCGAGGGCGTCGCGCGCGGCGGACCGCCGATCGATCTCACGCGCCGTCCGGACGACCATGCGCATCCGCGCGGCCGCTTTCTGTATCTGCGCGAGGACGGCGGGACCCTGTGGTCGCTGGGACAAGCCGCGACCTGCGGGATCGGCCCCAAGGCCGAGCTTCGCTCGGTTGGAGACGATGCCCTCGCGCTCTCCTGCGTGATCGAGGGCGTCGAGGTTGAAGCCAATGTGACGCTCGCCCCCCAGGAGGCGGTGGAAATCACCCGCCTGCAGCTCAAGAATCGCGAGCCGCGGGCGCGCATCATCCGCATCGCGACGCTGCGCGAATGGGTGCTGAACGAAACGGGGGTCGAGCAGCGCGACGCCGCTTACAACGCTCTGCACATCGGGACCTGGTTCGTCGGTTCGCTCAACGCCATCTTCGCGCAGAACCGCCTGCTGAAGGGCGGCGCGCGCCGGCCGGCGGATCGCCGGCTTTCACCGGAGATCGGTTTCCACGCAATGGGCGCGGGCGCCGCGACGACGCTCAACGTCATCGGCTACGAGGACGTGAAGTCGCGCTTCTACGGGCTCGGTCCGATCAACGCGCCCGACGGTCTTCTGGGACTGGGCGAGGCGCCGCGGGACCCGCGCGACGAGGGGCTGCTCTATGGCTTCGAACCCTGCGCCAGCCTGACAGTCGAGGTCGAGATCGCCGCCAGCGGCGCGGCCGAGATCATCATCCTCGACGGCTGGGCGCGCGACATGGGCGTCGCCACGGAAACCGTCGCTCGGCTGCTGCTGCTCCCGCCCGTCGCGCCGACGACTCTGGACCGGGCGCTCTCTCGCAAGCGCGCGCTGCTCGCCCCGCCGACGCCTGCGGCGCATCGCTTCGCCTTCGCGCCGGACGGACGGAGCCTCTCGACGAAACCCGGGACGCCGAGACCCTTCGCGCATGTGATCGCCAATGAACTGGGCGTCGGCGCGGTCATGACCAATGACGGCGACATTTTCTCCTTCAGCGGCAATTCGCGGCTGAACAGCTTCACCCCGTTCCGCATGGGCGAGGGGCGCATGGCCCCCGCGGGCCAGGCGATCTATGTCTACGACCTCGCGCATAAGGAGCTGTTCGCGCCGACCTTCGTGCCGTTGCGGCGACGCGACGCCGCTTATGACGTTTCCTTCGCGCCGGGCGTCGCCGTCTTCCGCTCCGAGCGCGACGACCTCAAGCTCGAGCTCACGGTGTTCGTTTCCAAGACCCTGCCGGTCGAGTTCAAGCTGCTGCGCATTCGCAACGAGACCGATCACGAACGGCTGCTGCAGATCGCGCCGATGCTCGAGATCGTGCTGGCCGAAACCCCGAATGACGCCCTGGGTGAAGTGGAGACGGCGAGCGACGAGAGCGGCAAGGCGCTCTACTTCAGAAATCGCAACAATCGTTTCGTGAATGGCTGGGCTTTCGTCACGACCTCGCTCGACGCCGAGTTCGCCGAGACCTCGCGCCGGCGGTTCCTGGGCCAAGAGTGCCGCGATCCGGCGCTCCCCTACATGGTGGAGCACGGCCATCCCGACGCCGGCGCCCCGGAGCATCAACGCAAGGTCGCGGCCTTCTGCGGGGCGATCGACGTCGAGGCCCATGGCGAGGCGCTGGTCGTGCTCGCCCACGGCCAGACCGGGTCGATCGAGGAGGCGCGGGCGCTTGCGGAGAAAGCCCGCGCGCCGCAGTTCGCGCGCGCCGCGCTCGAGGAAAGCCGCGCGGCCTGGGATGCCGAGACCTCTGTGCTGCGCGTGAAGACGAATCAGCCGGAGTTCGACCGCCTTGTCAACGACTGGCTGCCCTATCAGCTGCTCGCCGCGCGCCTTTGGGGCCGCACCGGACCCGCGCAACGCTCTGGCGCGACCGGCTATCGCGATCAGCTGCAGGACGTGATTCCGCTGATTTATCTCGCGCCGCAGCGAGCTCGCCGCCAGATCCTCCTGCACGCCGCGCATCAGTTCTTCGAAGGCGACGCGGTCAAATGGTGGCATCGGGCGCCGAATGGCGGCACGGGACTTGCCGACCGCACCCACGCCTCCGATCCGCATCTCTGGCTCCCCTATGTGACGGCGCGCTACGTCAAGGGCGCGGGAGATACGGCCATTCTCGACTGCGTGGAGCCCTTCCTGGAGGCGCCGCCGGTCCCGAAGACGCAGGAGGGCGAGGCGACTGTGCCCTTGACCTCGCGCGACAAGGACACGCTGCTCGGCCATTGCGCGCGCGCCATCGACTACACGCTCGCGCGCTTCGGCGCCCACGAATTGCCGCTGATGGGAACCGGCGACTGGGATGACGGCATGGATCGCGTCGGCGCCGGCGGGCGCGGCGAGAGCGTATGGATGGGCTTCTTCCTGCACGGCATCCTGGTCGACATGGCGCCCCTGTTCTCGGCCAAGGGCGACGCTGCGCGCGCCGAGCGTTATCTTGGCGAAGCGGCCAAGCTGCGGAAGGCGCTCGACCGATGCTGGCGCGGCGATCGCTACGTGCGCGCCTTTGCGGACGACGGGGGCGAGGTCGCGCCGATGAGCGCGATGACGGCGTCCTGGCCGACGCTCTCGCGCGCCGTGGACGCGGCGCGCGGCCGCGAGGCGGTCGAGCGCGCGCTCGACGTGCTGGCGCGTCCGGACCGCATCCTGCTGGTCTCCCCCGCCTTTAACGAACACTCGCGCCCCTACCCCGGGCGAAGCGCCGACTATCCGCCCGGCGTGCGCGAGAACGGGGGCCAATATTCGCACGGCGTCTCCTGGTTCGTGGACGCCCTCGCCGAGCTTGGGGCCGAGGCGCTCGGGCGCGGCGATGAGAAAGCCGCCGCGGCGCTCTTTGCGCGCGCCTATGCAAGCTGGTCCGCCATATCGCCGCTCTCGAAGCTGCGCACGCCAGCCGAAGCCGACGTCTATGGGCTCGCCCCGCACCAGCAGCCCGCCGATGTCTATGAGGGCCCGGGCTATGAGGGGCGTGGCGGCTGGGCCTGGTACACGGGCTCGGCGGCGCGCATGCTTTCCGCGGCCTATGCGCTGTTGGGCCTGGAGCTCGAGGGGGGCGAGCTCAAGCTGCGTCCCGACGCTTTCCTGCAAAAGGGCGAGCTCAGGCTTGAAAGCGTGACCTATCGCGGCGTCGTGCGCGCCGCCCAGCCGGCGCTCAGCTGCTGACCGCACCGCAGCAAGAACGCCGCGGCCCATTTGCCGGCGCGGCGATGTTTACGATCTTTTGATTGCATTCGCGTTTTCCCGCAATGCACGCGAACGCGGCTTGAATATAGGATTGAAGCAGGGTATTTTTCGACGATCGCCGCACTCGTGCAGATTAGTCACGCTTTTCTCACGAAGGCGAGCTAACGCACGCGGCGACAGGCGTCGGAGACTTGACCAGCCCGCGCAACAGGCCCGCGAAATGAACTCAGAGCCACTGCTGGACAAAATAAGGAGCAGCGCGTTTCGCCGCAACGACAACGCTATACTGAAGGATATTGCAGATTTCTATGGTTTTCGGCATATGAGTTATTTGGGTCTCTATCTCGGCGCCTCTACGGCTCGTGAGGGACCCCTCTGCCTCTCGACCTACCCCTCGGACTGGCTCGATCATTATTTGAAGATGGGCTACGTCAAAAAGGATCCGACGATCAAGCTCGCGCTCGAGTCCTTGCTGCCTTTCGACTGGCGGACGATCACCCCGTCAGCCCCAGTGGTCAAGCGCATGTTTGGCGAAGCGCGCGAGTTCGGAATAAGCGAGACCGGGCTCAGCTTTCCGATCCGCGGCTACAATGGCGAAGTCGCTCTGATGACCATGACTGGAGACTTCGGCCTGCAGGAGTGGACCAAGTTCAAGCAGGATAACGTCGGCGACCTGCTGATGGTCGCCATCCACCTGCATCTGATGGTCATGGGCTCGATCGAGCAGAAGGTCGAGCGGCCCTCGCTCAGCCCGCGCGAGATAGAATCCCTGTCATGGGCCTCGCAAGGCAAGACCTACAGGGACATCGCCGGAATCCTGCGGATTTCCGAGCGTACCGTCAGGTTCTACCTGGAGAACGCGCGCCACAAGCTCGACGCGCTGAGCATCACGCATGCTGTCGCGCGGGGCATCTCGATGCGGATCATTCCGCCGAGCCTGTAGACGCACTGTTGATGCAAGGTCTGCGGCGGCCCTCGCGGCGGCGTCCGACTTCAGTGCAGGCTTACTGTGAGCAGCTTGTTTTCCCACGCGTTCGCCAAGGCGCCTTCTTTCGAGTCCGCGAGCACGATGGGCGAGCCGTCCGCGGAAAGCAGCGCAAAGACCGTGAGGCCTGGCGAGATCGCCGGCGCCTGCGGATAGAGCCTGGTTACGTCTTCGGAGCGCATCGAACGGACATAGGCGATGGCCCCATCGCCGAGATGGGCGAATTGCTCCGGCGTCAGACGGGGCGTCCCGGTCGCTGATTTAGCTTCCATTATCATTCTCCTGGGCGGTCCCATCTGGAACCCGCCTGCGGGCGCCTGCCCCCGCAGCGCGCCTTGCAGATTAGATACGAATGTTTGAGGAATTTTAAAGACCCGTAACGCCGATCCGCCGAATCGGCGTCCGAGCTCGGCGCAGCCCATTGCCGAAAGCCCGCCCAGCTGGCATATCGCAAGAAAAGCCGCCAAAGCTGTGAAAGAACGAGCCACAATGATCGGCGTCAACCAGATCCGCCAGACCTTCATCGACTATTTCGCGCGCCAGGATCACGAGGTCGCGCCGTCCTCCACGCTCGTCCCCCACAACGACCCGACCCTGATGTTCACGAACGCCGGCATGGTGCAGTTCAAGAACGTCTTCACCGGCGTCGAGAGGCGCCGTCGCCCGCGGGCCGTCAGCGCGCAGAAATGCGTGCGCGCCGGCGGCAAGCACAACGACCTCGACAATGTAGGCTATACGGCGCGGCATCTGACCTTCTTCGAGATGCTCGGCAATTTCTCCTTCGGCGACTACTTCAAGGAAGGCGCGATCGAACTCGCCTGGGGCCTGATCTCCAAGGAGCTGCAGCTCGACAAGAGCCGCCTTCTCGTCACCGTCTATCACGACGACGACGATGCGTTTAACCTGTGGAAGAAGATCGCGGGCTTCTCCGAAGAGCGGATCATCCGCATCGCCACCTCCGACAACTTTTGGAGCATGGGCGAGACCGGTCCATGCGGACCCTGCTCGGAAATCTTCCTCGACCAGGGCGAGGGTTTTGCAGGCGGACCGCCGGGGTCGCCCGACGAGGACGGCGACCGCTTCCTCGAATTCTGGAACCTCGTCTTCATGCAATATGATCAGGTCGCGCCCGGCCAGCGCCTGCCGCTGCCGCGCCCCTCGATCGACACAGGCATGGGGCTCGAGCGCATGGCGGCCCTGCTGCAAGGCGCGGGCTCCGTCTTCGAGACCGATCTGTTCCGCGCGCTGACAGGCGCCGTTGCGGAGCTGACCAGAGTTCCGGCCACGGGCCCGCAGGCGGCAAGCCACCGCGTCATCGCGGACCATCTCCGCGCTTGCTCTTTCCTCGTCGCTGACGGCGTGACGCCTTCGAACGAGGGCCGCGGCTACGTTCTTCGGCGCATCATGCGGCGCGCCATGCGCCATGCGCAGCTGCTCGGCGCCGCCGAGCCGCTCATGCACCGGCTCGTGCCGACGCTCGTCGAAGAGATGGGCCACGCCTATCCCGAGTTGCTGCGCGCCGAGACGCTGATCCGCGACACATTCTTGACCGAGGAGACGCGCTTCCGCACCACGCTCGCGCGCGGCCTCGCGATCCTCGACGAGGAGACGAAAGGCCTCGGAGCCGGCGCGCAGCTCTCCGGCGAGACGGTCTTCAAGCTCTATGACACCTATGGCTTCCCGCTCGACCTCACGGAAGACGCGTTGCGTCCGCGCGGAATCGTCGTCGACAAAAGCGGGTTCGACGCCGCCATGGCGCGCCAGCGCGCCGAAGCGCGCAAGGCCTGGGCCGGCAGCGGCGAGACCGCCACCGAAGCGGTGTGGTTCGCCGTCAAGGAGCGGGTCGGCGCAAGCGAATTCCTGGGCTACGACCGCGAGAGGAGCGAGGCCGTCGTCACGGCGCTGCTGCGCGACGGGGCCGAGCACTTCGTGCTCAAGACCGGCGAGCGCGGGGCCGTCGTCTTGAACCAGTCGCCATTCTATGGCGAATCCGGCGGCCAGGTCGGCGACACGGGCTGGCTTCGCGCCAGGAACGCGGTGTTCCGGGTCGAGAACACGCAAAAAAAGCTAGGCGACGTGATCGTCCACGAAGGAGTCGTCGAGGAAGGCGAGCTCGCGCTCGGCCAGGCGCTGGAGCTCGTCGTCGACCATGCGCGCCGAAAGGCGACGCGCGCCAATCACTCGGCGACGCATCTTCTGCATGAGGCGCTCCGGCAGGTTCTCGGCGAGCATGTGCAACAGAAGGGCTCGCTCGTCGCGCCGGATCGGCTGCGTTTCGATTTCACGCATCCGAAGCCTCTGACCGAAGAGGAGCTCGCCGAGGTCGAGCGCCGCTGCAACGCCGTGGTGCAGGACAATGCGCCTGTCGAGACGCGTCTGATGGCGCAGGAGGAGGCGATCGCCTCCGGCGCCCGTGCGCTCTTCGGCGAGAAATATGGCGACGAGGTCCGCGTCGTCGCCATGGGCCGGCGCCTCGACACGCCCGAGGACGGGGTTTTCTCGGTCGAGCTCTGCGGCGGCACGCATGTCGCGCGCACGGGCGACATCGGGCTCGTCAGCATCGTCGGCCAGGGCGCGGTCGCCTCGGGCGTGCGCCGCATCGAAGCGCGAACGGCGGAGGGCGCGCGCTCGCAACTCGTGCAACAGGCCAAAGCGCTTCGAGAAATGGCGGCGCTCGTCCGTGCGCCGATCGAGGAGGCGCCGGCGCGGCTCACGGCGCTTCTCGAGGAACGCAAGAGGCTCGAGCACGAGCTCGCGGAGGCGAAGCGCAAGCTCGCGATGGGCGGCGCTGGCGGCGGACCCGGGCAGGACGTGCTCGACGTCGGGGGCGTCAAGCTC
>DATHCI010000111.1:0-2776 GCA_035319645.1 Methylocystis sp.
CCTCGATGACCTGCGCCGAGCTGCGCGAGCGCCCGGTGTAATAGAGCACGAGCGAGGCCTCGAGCTCCTGGATCGTCGTCGGCTTGATGCGCAGCGGATTGATGACGACGCGCTTGCCCTCGTAGAACTCCATGAAGTTGAAGCCGCCGAAGGCCGCGGCGTACTGGTCCTGCTTGCCGCCGCGGATCGCCAGGTCCTCGCGCTCGATCTCGAAGGCGAGTCGAGCCACGTCATATTCGCCGAGCGGCAGGCCGAGATAGTGGCGAAAGGCCTCGATCAGCGCGACGACCAGCGCCGAGGAGCCGCCCATGCCGGACCCCGCCGGCACGTCGACGGTCGTGCGTATGCTGACGGGCAGCGGCTTGCCGCGGTTGAACTCCCGCACGACGCGGTTGTAGACGCCACAATGCAGCAGCGTGCCGGGATCGAGCGGCGCTTGCGCGGTCGCCTCCGTCTCGAACTTCAGTCCCTGCTCCGCCGAGTCGAAGCGCAGGCGGTTGTCCTCGTTGGGCTCCAGATGGGCGTATGCGTAAAGGCTGACGGTGGCGTTCATGACGTGACCGCCAAGCTCGTCGCAGAAAGGCGAGAGATCGGTGCCGCCGCCGGCGAAGCCCAATCGCAACGGGGCGCGCGCCCGCACGCCCGCAGTAGAAGACATGTCAGGCTCCCCTTTGGCGCCCGGTCGCCCGAGCCTCAATCCGCCGCGGGAGCTAGAGCGCGGGACGACGCCGTGTCAATGGCCGATCCCCATCCATCCTGAACGGTTGCGCGGGGCGGCGGGCCGCTCCTGGGCCTATGCTCGCGCTGGCAGATCGTGCAGTTCGACACGTCCGTCCGCAAACACCTGCACGACCTCGTTGACGAGATCCGCCATGGGTTCAATGACGTCGAACGCTTTCGCGAAGAAATCCATTTGCGTTTCGCGGCGAATGTTCCCCGGAATGACGATGACCAACCCCGGGTGAATTTCTTCCTTTGCATAGAGCGCGAGGAAGTCCTTCGCATTTCTGGTCACGAGAACGAAGCCTTCGCTCCTTGCCAAGGAAACGAGGTCATGATCCGCTGCGCCCCTCAATCCCCGGAATACCACGTGAGTTGCGTAGTGACCCCTCGCGTTGGCTATGGCTACGAGGTCTGGCGAAAGACGTTCGTCTATCAGGAAAGGATCGTTCACAGCTTATTCTGTTCCCGCTCCCAGGCGAGACAGGCTTCGACGCCGTCGAACGGCAATGATGGATAGGCGCGCAAAATCTCAAGCTTGGCCTTGCCCGCGATCACCTCCGCCAGCACCGTGTCTGCGGGCACACGCGTCCCTTCGACGACGGGTATCCCGCCAAGAATCTCCTTGTTGGACACGACTCGCGTCAAGGGTTTCTTTTCCATCGGTTTCTCCTCGATCCCCAAACGTAGAGATTAGCCTTATCCTTTTCAACCGCGATAAAAGCGCCGTGATGGCGGCTTTCGATTTGCCGATGAACCGCTTACAAGACCCGCCATGTTCACCGGCATCATCACCGACATTGGCGAGATTGTCGCCGTCCAGCCACAGGGCGATCTGCGGCGGCTGCGCATCGCCTGCAGCTACGATCATGATGGCGTCGCGATCGGCGCCTCGATCGCATGCTCAGGGACTTGTCTCACTGTCGTCGCGACTGCGCGCCATGGCCACAGAACCGTGTTCGACGTCGACGCCGCCGCCGAGACGCTCGCGCGCACGACGGTCGCCTGCTGGGCGGTTGGGGCCAGGATCAATCTGGAGCGCGCCCTCAAGATCGGCGACGAGCTTGGCGGCCACATCGTCACGGGCCATGTCGACGGCGTGGCGCGGCTCGTTTCGCGCGAGGACTTCGACGGCATGGCGCGCCTCGTCATCGAAGCGCCGCATGTGCTCGCGCGCTTCGTCGCGCCCAAGGGCTCCGTCGCGCTCGACGGCGTCTCGCTGACCATCAATGAAGTCGACGGCGATCGCTTCGGCGTGCTGATCATCCCCCACACGCTCGCGGTCACGACGCTCGGGACGCAGCGTCCGGGCGACCTCCTCAACATCGAGGTCGATCTCATGGCGCGCTATGCGGCGCGGCTGGCGAACTACGCCTGAGGCGCGTCGTGACAGACGACGCAAAGCTTGTTGCCGTCGGGATCGCGAACATAGGCGCCGTAATAATCCGGATGGTAGTGCGGGCGCGGTCCCGGGGCGCCCTCGTCGCGTCCTCCTTGCGCCAGCGCGGAGGCGTGGGCGCGATCGACGGTCGCGCGGTCGCGCGCGAGGAAAGCCGCCATCTGGCCGACGCCCGGCGTCGCCGCGCCGCCGCCGTAGGGGCGGCCGATGATGAACAGCGGACGCTCGGCGTCGGCGGGCTTCCAAGCGGCCCACTGCGCCCCCCGCTCGACGATTCCGAGCGGATATCCAAGCTCCCGCATGATCGTCGAGTAAAAGTCGAACGCGCGCGCGAAGTCGCCAATCCCCACGTGAACATGCGAAAGCATTTTATCTCCTTCGTCAGAAGTCGCTGGCGATTCCCTTGCGCTCCCAGTCGCCATAGCGTGTTGGCTCGGGGCCGCCCGGACCCCCGATCTCTTCGATTCGGCGCCCCGCAACGCTCGCCCGGCGACGTTCTTGCGCCTCCGCCAGCGCCCGCCGCGCCGCGGGGGAAAGGGGTCGGGAGCGGCTAACATCTTCGCGGGGCGCGTCTTTTTCCAGCTTGTCGGCGGGCTCTGTCTTGGGGCTTGTCATTTTCGCGTTTCTTGGACTTTGTGCTATTGCTTGGGACGATTT
>DATHCI010000112.1:0-20825 GCA_035319645.1 Methylocystis sp.
CGGCCGATTCCGAGCTCCTCCATGCGCTTGACGAGCGTCGCCTCGGTGAAGCGCGGCGGCGGCTCGGTGAAGTGCTGGGTCGCCTCGATCTTCTCCTTGGTCAAAGGATCGCCCGCGGCCATGGCGGGCAGCCGGCCGGCGTCCTGCTCCTCCTCGTCGTCGCGCCCTTCCTGATAGAGCGCGAGAAAGCCCGGGAAGCGCACCACCTGACCCGTGGCGCGCAGCTCCAGCTCCCGCTTTCCGACCTTGGCGTCGATGTCGACGGTGGTGCGCTCCAGCTCCGCCGACTCCATCTGACACGCGACAGCGCGCGTCCAGATCAGCTCGTAGAGCCTGGCCTGCTCCGGTTCGAGGTCGCGGGCCACGTCCTTAGGCAGCCGCGCGGCGTCGGTCGGACGGATCGCCTCATGCGCCTCTTGGGCGTTCTTGGCCTTCGCGGAATATTTACGCGGCGCCTGCGGGACGAACCGATCGCCGTATTCCTTCTTGATCACGGCGCGCAGGCTCGCGACGGCCTCGGGCGCAAGGTCGACGCCGTCGGTTCGCATGTAGGTGATGAGGCCGACGGTTTCGCCGCCGATGTCGACGCCTTCGTAAAGGCGCTGCGCGATGCGCATCGTCTGGGCAGGCGCGAGGCCGAGCTTGCGGGAGGCCTCCTGCTGCAGCGTAGAGGTCGTGAAGGGCGCATAGGGGTGTCGCTTGACGGGCTTGGCCTCGACCGAGCGGACCAGGAACGTCGCCGCCTCGAGCGCCTTCTTGAACTCTTGCGCCTCCTCTTCGACGCCGATGTCGAGCCTGGCGATCTTCTTGCCGTCGGCGCCGACGAGCCGGGCGGCAAAGGGCTCGCCCGCCTTTGTCTTGAGATGCGCGACGAGCGACCAGTATTCCTGACGCTGGAACTTCTCGATCTCGAGCTCGCGGTCGCAGACGAGGCGCAGCGCCACCGACTGCACGCGGCCCGCCGAACGGGCGCCGGGCAGCTTGCGCCATAGCACTGGCGACAGGTTGAAGCCGACAAGATAGTCGAGCGCGCGGCGGGCGAGATAGGCGTCGACGAGCGCCTGGTCGATCTGACGCGGATGCGCCATCGCCTGCTTGATCGCTTCTTTCGTGACCGCATTGAAGACGACGCGCTCGATCGCCTTGTCCTTGAGCGCGCGCTTCTTGTTCAGAATATCCAGCAAGTGCCAGGAGATCGCCTCGCCCTCGCGATCAGGGTCAGTCGCGAGGATGACCTTCTTGGCCCCCTTGACGAGCTCGGCGATGGCGGAGACGCGCTTCGCCCCCTTGGCGTCCATCTCCCAGAGCATGGCGAAGTCGTCGTCTGGGTCGACCGAGCCGTCCTTGGGGGGGAGGTCGCGCACATGGCCGTAGCACGCCACGACATTGAAATCGCGACCGAGATATTTGTTGATCGTTTGCGCCTTGGCCGCCGATTCGACGATAACGACGTTCATTCCTGCCCCATATCCGCCCCGCGGCCGCCCGCGAGGCGCCAAACCTTGACGGGCCGGAACATGGGGAAGGCGGGCGGCGCTGTCAAATGTCGCCGGCTTGGCCCTGCGCTCTTGCGTAGTTTATGGATTTAGGAATTAGGACGCGGCGATCACCGCGACGGATCGAGACGCCGCTTGGTCTCAAAGATTTCCCGGTCGTTCCGCAGCTGATCAGCCATGGCGGCGGCCCAGTCCATGAGCTGGTCGGCGACCTTGTGGGTTTCCTCCGCATGCTTGAACGCGGCCTTGCGTCCAAGCTGCCGCATCAGCAGCGCGAGCGCTCGCGCTTCAACCACGGCGCGTTCCAGATTTGCGACATCGCTGCTTCTTTGTATTGTGTCGGGCGACATTCGGGGCTTCCATCCGGATGATGAGAGAGCCCGAGATTGGAGCGCCGGCTGCCCGAAAGCAGGCACGTGCCCCGTATTAACGCCGTTATCAGGGAGGTTTCGCGTGGGCGGAGACGGCGAAAACGGCGCGGCGACGCCGGAGGCGCTGAGGCCGCTCGTCGAGGCGGAGCTCGCGCGCCTGCTGGAGAGCGGGTTCGCCGATGCGAGCGAGCGCCAGCGCAATCTGCTCTCCTATCTCGTCACCGAGGAGCTCGAGGGCCGCGGGTCGCGGATCAAGGCCTACGCCATCGCGACGAAGATCTTCAATCGCGGCGAGGATTTCGACGCTCAGTCCGACAGCATCGTGCGCGTCGAGGTCGGGAGGCTGCGCCAGGCGCTGGAGCGCCAGTATCTGGGGGCGGGCGCGGACGCGCCGGTCAAGATCGAGATCCCCAAAGGCCAGTATCGCCCTCTGTTCACGCGAACGCCGGTCCCGCCGCGAGCAAGCCGGGGCGGGCGGCTCGCCAAAGGCGCGCTCGCGCTCGCCGTCGTTACGCTCTTCGCCGCAGCGCTCTTCGTCGTCGCGTCGCGGATCTTGCCGTCTCCCGGGAGCGGCGAACGCAAGGGGTCGCTCGTGGTCGTCGAGCCCGTCGCCTTCAGCGCGGACAAGGACGGGCTCGCCTACATCGGCGCCGGCCTCCAGGGAGAGATCGCCGCCATCCTCTCGGAGTTCAGCTGGCTCACGGCCGCGCCGCTCGACGCCGCGACCGATGCGCGGGCGAGGCAGGACCCGTCGGGGGGCGGCGCCGACTTTCTGCTGCGCGTCTCGGCGCGCCTCGCCGGCGACAGGCTTGCCGCCACGGCGCTGCTGCTCGACGGGCGCACCGGCGCGATCGTCTGGAGCCGCAATTACGACCTGCGGTTCGAGGCCGGCGACGTCATCGCGATGCAGCGCGACATCGCGGCGAGGATCGCCGCCGACGTCGGCCATCCCTTCGGCGCCATCGTCGACATCGAGCGCACGCGCGTCCATCTCGACGAGTTCAAGTCCGACGCCTCCTTCCGCTGCCAGCTGCGCGCGCTGCAATATTGGTCGAGCTACGCCGCGCCGGACTACGAACGCGCGAAGCAATGCTTCGAGGCGATCCGGGACCAGGAGGGCGCGGACTCGAACGCACTCGCGGCGCTGGCGCTGCTGCTCATCGCGCCGGGCGCCTCGCAGAACGAGGCGCGCCCGCGCGCGGAGGTCATCGCCGACGCCCTGAGCCTTGCGCAAAAAGCCTACACCGACAACAGATTCGGATTCCTGCCGCGCGTCGCCCGCTACAGCGCGGCGCTCTGCGTCGGCGATCTGGAGACCTTCCGCCGCATCGGCGCCGACGCCGTGGCCGACTACCCGAACAATCCGCTGGCGCTCGTCGACTTCGGCGCCAAACTCATCCTCGGCGCCGACGACGCGCGCGAGGGAGAGGCGCTGCTGGCGCGGGCGCGGGAAATCTCCTCGCGGCTCATCCCCGTCGAGGCCGCGGCGCCCGCCGTCGGCGTCCTTCGGGCTGGCGGAACGCCGGATGTAGAAGCGCTGCGGGACGCCGCAATTCGATCGACCTCTCCCGTCGTCGCCCTCGTGTATCTCGCCGCCGCCTCGGTGAAGGGCGAGAAGGACGACATCGCCCGTGCGGCGGCGCGGCTCGTGGAGCTCGGCGCCGACGAGCGCGGCGCGATGCGGCTCGCGGAAACGCTCTGCTGGTCCAAGGCCTCGCGCGAAGCCGTGACGCGGGCGCTGGCGAGCGGCTACCGGCGCCTGGCGGAGAGAGGGAAGGGGCGGTGAGGGCGCGTTGGCGTCGAGGGGCGCCGGGACCTACGACGCGCGTCCTGCCGTCAAACACGCCGAGTTCATGAGGAATGCCTTCGCTGTCGGCAACCGGGCCTTGGGCAACATGAGGACGCTCCAAAGTTACGCGGCCGTCGCCATGTGCAACCAGGACCTGCGACAGGACAACGCGCTCAATGTGACCATGGCGCTGTTCGAAGTATGGAACGAAAGGGAGACCGATTTCGGTTTCGCCTGGGAGTGCGTGGACGCGGGCGCCTTCTTGGGCCGGCGGCTTCGACAAAAATAGGCGGCTATGTGTTTGATGCCGAAAAGCTTCTCACGCCGAGCGCTTCGTTCTTTCTAACGGGATCGCACAGCCGGGAATGCGATGATCTCGGGTCCCCTGTGGAAGCCGCGGGGCTTCTTCCTGTAGCGACGTCGATCATCCAATTTGGAGGCGCTCAGCTTCAGGAGGTCGGCGTAAGCGTCTCGGCCGGATCGGAGAGCGCGAACGGAGGCCTGGTCGCGGCGCAGCCCGGCTTCGTGCTCTGGGACGCCTATTGCCGCTGATCTGAAGCGCTCGATCGGGGGAGCGAAGCATCCCCCCGGTCGGCGCGACGTCAACGACGACATGCCAAAGAACAGTCCGCGTCCGCCCCTCCGAAAACCCGCCGCCGCCCGCGCCCTTCACTCGACAGTGACGCTCTTCGCCAGATTCCGCGGCTGGGCCACGTCCTTGCCCATGAAGACGGCCACGTGATAGGCGAGCAGCTGCGCCGGGATCGCATAGACGAGCGCCGCGAACGCGCCCTTGACCTCCTCCGGCATCTCGATGAAGCCCGCAAGCTCCGCCGCCGCCGCCTCGCGCGCGCTCTGCGGGCCGATCAGGATCAGATGGCCGCCGCGCGCCGCGACCTCCTGCAGGTTCGAGACCGTCTTCTCCAGCGTCGCGTCCGGCGGGGCGAGCACGATGACGGGAATCGAGAAGTCGATCAGCGCGATCGGCCCGTGCTTTAATTCGCCCGCGGCGTAGCCCTCGGCGTGGATGTAGGACAGCTCCTTGAGCTTCAGGGCGCCCTCGAGCGCCATCGGATAGGCCGCGCCGCGCCCCAGATACAGAACGCTCGAGGCCCGCGCCACGTCGCGCGCCACCTTCTCGAAGCGCGACTCGTCGCGGCTTACTTGCGCGATCAGCGCCGGCGTCGCCACGAGCTCGGCGACGAGCGCCCGCTCCTGCTCTTCCGTCAGCACGCCGCGCGCGCGTCCGAAGGCGAGCGCCAGACAGGCGAAGACTGCGAGCTGGCAGGTGAAGGCCTTGGTCGAGGCGACGCCGATTTCGGGGCCGGCCAACGTCGGCGCCGTCGTGTCGCTCTCGCGCGCGATCGTCGAGCTGTCGACATTGACGATTGCGAGCACGTGCTGGCCCTGCGCCTTGGCGTAGCGCAGCGCCGCGAGCGTGTCCGCCGTCTCGCCCGACTGCGACACGACGATCATGAGCCCGCCCTCGGGCAGCGGCGCCTCGCGGTAGCGGAACTCCGAGGCGATGTCGATCTCGACGGGCAGGCGCGCGAAGCGCTCGAGCCAGTAGCGCGCGACGAGGCCCGAGAGATAGGCCGTGCCGCAAGCGGCGATGGTCACGCGCGACAGCGTCTTCGGGTCGAACTTAAGGTCGAACGGCAGCCGCACCGTCCCGTGCGCGAGATCGAGGTAATGGGCGAGCGTGCGGGCGACGACCTCCGGCTGCTCATGGATTTCCTTCGCCATGTAATGGCGGTAGTTGCCCTTGTCGACGAGCAGCGAGCCCGCCTGCAGCGGACGCCTGGCGCGTGCGACCTCCCTGCCGGAGGCGTCATGGAACGTGGCCTTCTCGCGCGTCAGCGTGACGAAATCGTCTTCCTCGAGATAGGCGATCTCGGTCGCGAAGGGCGCGAGCGCCAGCGCGTCGGAGCCGAGATAGACGCCGTCTGCGCCAAAGCCCACGGCCAGCGGCAAGGCGCGCCGCGCGCCGATCAGCAGGTTCTCCTCGCCTTCGAACAGGAACACGAGCGCGAAGGCGCCCCTGAGCCGCGTAAGCGCGCGCGCCACGGCGTCCTTTGGAGATGCGCCGTCGCGCAGTCCGTCCTCGACGAGATGGACGACGGTTTCCGAGTCGGTCTCGGTCGCAAACGCGTGTCCCTTGGCGGCGAGCGCCTCGCGCAGCTCGCGGAAATTCTCGATGATGCCGTTATGGACGACGGCGACGCGCGCGCTCGCATGGGGATGGGCGTTGTTCTCGGTCGGGCGCCCATGCGTCGCCCAGCGCGTATGGCCAAGCCCGATGTGGCCTTTGAGCGGCGTCTGCGCGAGCCTCTCCTCGAGATTTCGCAGCTTGCCGCTGGCGCGCAGGCGCGCGATCTTGCCGTTCTCCAGCGTCGCGACGCCCGCCGAGTCGTAGCCGCGATATTCGAGCCGCCGCAGCGCCTCGATGAGACGAGGGGCGACCGGCGCGTCGCCAATGATTCCCACAATGCCACACATCTGGTTCTCCGGGCGAATGCGTCGGCGCGCAGCAAGAACGCTGCCATTTGCACGCAAAAACGGGCGAATCCTGGACCTCGCGAACGGTCAGCTGTGACCCTGCTCGCCTCCATCGTAAATGCGGGTGTAATCGCCAAACTTCGTGTTCTTGAGGTCGGCTGCGACGACGGCTTGGGCAAGCGCGTAGTCGACCACCAAGCAGCAAACCTCCATCGTGCCCGAGCCGGCGCTGCCTCCATCACAGGCGCCAAGGCCGGTCCAGCCCAAAGTCTCGTTGAGGCGATCCTCCAGCTCATGGCGCTTGGCGAGAAGCGCCGCCGCGGATGCGGAAGCCCAGGGAAATTCTACGACGAGTCGCTCGTGCTCCTCCATTGGGATCGCAGCGTAGCCGGCGTGGATCGCCTCGCGCAAGGTCTCCTTGACGAGGGCCTCAGGGCGCAGCGATCGCTCGCGAGGGAGTGGATGGTCTCGGCTGTCGCCAGTCTCGCCAACGAAACCCCAATGTTCGACGATCGTGCCCTCGTCTTCGTTGATCCAGGCTTCCCAATAGGCCAGTCGTCGGTCGATGCGCTTGTAGAGCTTCAGCATGCGCTTCTCCGGAACGAGGTTGCATCCAGCAAAGATGCGTCGGGGTGATTAATTTTCGCCGCGAGGCGTGGCGACGGCGAGCCAATTAGGAATTTGCAGGCCCGCCTCCGGCGTTTAGCAGGATTTGGGCTTAGGGAGACCGAGCCGCACAGGCGCGCCCGCTGCGACCAAGGGACGCGCTGACGAAGCCCTTCAAGCGCAATCATGTTATGTTGAAGCGGCATATCCGGATGCGAAGCGCAGAACATAGGGAGGCGTTAAGTGTATAAGAAGATTCTCGCCGCGATCGACCTCACCGAGCCGGCCATGAAGAAGCTCGCGCTCGACGCCGCGGTCGAGCACGCCAAGCTCAATAACGGCCAGCTGCGCATCGTCAGCGTGGCCTCGCCCGCGCCGATGGCGTTCCTCGACTACCTGCCGCCGGAGCTCGACCAGCAGATCCGCGACAATGCCGAAGCCGAGCTCGCCACGGAGGTCGCAAAGATCGACTATCCCAAAGATCTCTTGAGTTCCGTGCTGCGGCTCGGCGGAGTGTATTCCGAGATCCTTGCGGAAGCGGAGGAGTGGGGCGCCGACCTCATCGTCGTGGGCTCGCATCGACCGAGCATGTCAACCTATCTGTTGGGCTCCAACGCCAAGACCATCGTGCGCCACGCCAAATGCTCGGTGCTGGTCGCGCGCTAAGGAGAGGCCGTCGATGCGCATCGCCTGGATCGTTCTCGCCAGCCTGGTTATCTCGGCGCCGGCCGGCGCGAATGACTCGATTGCGCGCGGCGCCGCCATCGCGCGGGCAAATTGCAGCCGATGCCATGCGATCGGCGCCCGGGGCGCCAGCCCTAATCCGAAATCGCCGCCGTTTTGGATGCTCGGACGCAAATATCCGCTCGCGGATCTTCAGGAAGCGCTCGCGGAAGGCATACTCGTCGGGCATGAGGGCGACGAGATGCCGAGGTTTCAATTCTCGCCAAGCCAAATCGAGGCGCTGCTCGCCTATCTCAAATCTGTGCAGCGCAAGTAGCTCTTTGAGACCTTCCTCTCCCGGACCCGGACAGATCGCCGGCGGCTTTCCCAAAGCGAGGCGACCCGCGGCGATTTGCGCTCTTGTTGGGACTCCGCTTAACTGAGAGACTGCTTGGCTCAGCTCCAACAAAAGAAAGCCGATCGCGCGATGGAAGAACTTCGGGAGCGCCCAGCCGATGTCGCGGTTCCAGGGCCCGTGAAGCCGGTTCGCGAGAGGTTGCGCGCCCCGCAGGCAGACCAGGAAAGCATCCGCCACGCCTTTGAGAGCGGGGAGTTTCCCTATCGCAGCCGTCTCACCGAGAAATTCTACCTGCAGCACATGGCGCCGCTGCAGGTCGAACTGCTCAAGGCGCAAAGCTGGGTCAAGGAGACGGGGCAGCGAATCGTCCTGCTGTTTGAGGGCCGCGACGCCGCGGGCAAGGGCGGGACGATCAAGCGCTTCATGGAGCACCTGAACCCGCGCGCCGCGCGCGTCGTGGCCCTGGAGAAGCCGACCGAGCGCGAACGCTCGCAGTGGTATTTTCAACGATATATCGAGCATTTGCCCGCAGCGGGCGAGATCGTCTTCTTCGACCGCTCCTGGTACAATCGCGCCGGAGTCGAGCGCGTGATGAACTTCTGCACGCCCAACGACTATCTCGATTTCATGCGCCAGTGTCCCGAGCTCGAGCGCATGTTCGTCTCCTCCGGCGTCCGGCTCTACAAATACTGGTTCTCGGTGACGCGCGAGGAGCAGCTGCGCCGCTTCGCCGCGCGCGAGACCGACCCGTTGAAGCAATGGAAGCTGTCGCCGATCGATCGCGCCTCGATCGACAAATGGGATGAATACACCGAGGCGAAGGAGGCGATGTTCTTCTTCACCGACACCGCCGACGCGCCCTGGGTCGTGATCAAGTCCGACGACAAGAAGCGGGCGCGCCTCAACTGCATGCAGCATTTTCTGGCGAGCCTCGAATATCCGAACAAGGACGAGCACGTCGCGCACGGCCCCGACCCGCTCATCGTCGGCTCCAGCGCGCATGTGATCGGCCGCGACAAGCACATCATCGGCAAGTCGCTGGACATCGACAAGAAGCGCCGCCGGGATCGATGAGAGACATCGCGCCCCGTCGACGCCGCATCCTCGAAAGCCTAAAAATCAAGCAGCGGCGGAGGAAATTGCGCTAAGCGTTCCTGCGGCGATTCAAAATGACATGGTTTGGCCATGTCCGTGCATTAGCACCTGCTGCTCGAAAGCCATTCCAGCTCCGACTCGATGGAAGACTTGCCCACTCGCATGAGGCGCATAGCAAGGGCGATTGTTACGATCGCGCTTCTCGCTCTGCTTGCGGCGTCGGCTTCAATGTCGACGCCGCAGGGTGGGGATTGCTTGCAGCTTGGCCACGGCGCCATTGAAGCGGTTGCTGCCCCTTGCCGAGCGCACCTCCACGCCGCGCCGCAAGGTGATCGAGCGGATTTGGCGGATCACGCGCAGACGGCGGATCACCACAGGGGACAAGTTTCGTCAAACGGGCATGGCGGGGCGGAGTGCCAACTAATTTGTTCTATTGCGCTGTGTGCGCCACCCGTCACAATTGAGCCGGTAGGTCGGGCGGCGGCTCTGGCCGTGTTCGCCTCGAAACGGAGCGAACACGAGAATCTTTCGCCAAATCGCCTCGCGCGTCCCCCGAGAGTTTCTCTCGCTTAGCGAGAGTCGCGCGGCCTGGTCCCGCGCAAAACGTTCGGCCGACGTCCGGGGGACTTCATGTTATCGCATCTCTGCGGCTTCTCCTGCGAGAGAGAGGCCGTCGCTGTCCACACGTTGCGTCGCGCGGTCGCCCCACTGCGGTCGGCGCAAGCGACCGGCCTGAGCCTCAGCGCGTTCGTCGCCGCTGGGGACGGCTCCTGGAAGCGCGCATCGCTCTTGAGGGCGATCGGCGTCTCTTGCTCGGCCGCGCTGCTCTCCGCTTGCGCGAGCTTCTCTCAAGACGGCGGCTTGGGCGCGGTCGGCGCCGCTGCGCGAAGCGAACTGGGCCATGATGCGGTTGTGCTCCGGACGCCGGAGGAGGCTTCCGATAACAGCGCCCGCGTGGCGCATTTGCTGAGCGGCTCGCTGACGCCGGCCAAAGCGGTAGAAATCGCCCTGCGTTCGAACCGGGGACTTCAGGCCGCTTACAATCGGCTGGGCGTCGCCGAAGCGATCAAGATTCGGGAAAGCCTGCCGCCAAACCCGAGGGTTTCGCTCGGGGGGATTGCGGGAAGCCTCTCCGCAGAGATCGAAGCGGCTGTCGCCGCTGATATTCTTGCTCTCGCGACTCTGCCGGCGCGCGCCGAAATCGCGGCGGACCGCTTTGAGGCGGCGCAACTCGAAGCGGCGGAGGCGACCTTGCGCGTCGCCGCCGAGGCGCGGCGCTCCTACTATCGGGCAGTTGCGGCTCGTGCGCAGGTTCGCATCATTGAGAGAATCGCCTTATCCGCGGATGTCGCCGCAAAGCTCGCGCGGCAGCTGGATGAGACCGGCGCGATGAACCGGCTGGATGAGGCCCGCGATCAGCTCGTCAAGGAGGAAATCGCGGCCAAGCTGACCACCGCGCGCAAGAGCGAGATAGCGGAGCGCGAGCGACTGGTGCGCGCGCTTGGCCTGTTGGAGGACAACTTGTCTCAAGCGTTGCCTGCCGCGTTGCCCGCGCTCCCGGCGCGACCGCTCGCCACGCCCTCGGTCGAGCGCGAGGCGGTCGAGCAACGCCTGGATTTGCAAGCAGCGCGCAAGGAGCTTTCCGCGTTGGCGAAGTCGCTTGGCTTGTCGAGCTCCACCCGCTTCCTGGACGCCTTTCAGCTCTCGGCGCTCGGAAAGATCACGCGAGAGGACGTCGGCTCGGAGAAGGTGCAATTCAACGACGCGGGCGCCGGCGCGACGATCGAAATTCCGATCTTCGATCTGGGCGAGACGCGCGTTCGCGAAGCCGAACAGCGCTGGCTAGAAGCAGCCAATCTGCTTGCCGAAAAGACTGTCAACGTCCGCTCGCAAGCACGTGAAGCCTATCAAAGCTATCGCGCGGCTCATGACATCGCCATGCGTCACCAGCGCAGCATCGCGCCCTTGCATGAGCTCATCTCCGCGGAGTCGCTGAAGCGCTATAACGCGATGATCGTGGACGTATTTGTGTTGCTCGAGGACGCCCGACGACGGGCGCAGGCTTCGATCGCCGCGATTGAAGCAAAGCGGGATTTTTGGCTCGCCGATGTCGAGCTTCGCGTGGCTATCCGCGGCGGCGGCTTCCCTCCAGCGGAAGGAAAAGCCGTCAAAGCTTCGGTCGCGGATAATGAAAGGGATCAGCCATGAACGCCAGCACGACGAGATCGTCCGTGATGTCAAGGAGAGCGTTCCTGAATTCAGCCTGCGCCTTGGCGAGC
This sequence comes from Methylocystis sp., assembly GCA_035319645.1. Lineage (GTDB taxonomy): Bacteria > Pseudomonadota > Alphaproteobacteria > Rhizobiales > Beijerinckiaceae > Methylocystis. Next base: position 11,157 of record DATHCI010000112.1, read on the forward strand.
GCGGCGACGATCGGCGAACGCGCGCAGGCCATGGCGATCCCTGAAGCCCCCCGGATGACGAGCGTAGAGACGCAGCCGCCGTTGTCTCCGAGCGGACTCGACTATCAGCCTGTCGTCACGCTTAACGGCTGGTCTCTGCCTTGCCACAGGAATGGGGATTGGAAAGAGTTCCATCTCATCGCCGAGCCTGTGCTGCGTGAGTTCGCTCCGGGCATGAAGGCGCATCTCTGGGGCTATAACGGAACGTCGCCTGGACCGACGATCGAGACGGTCGAGGGCGACAAGGTCCGCATCTTTGTTACGAACAGGCTGCCGGAGCACACCGCGGTTCATTGGCACGGCCTCGCTGTTCCGGCAGGAATGGATGGGGTTGGCGGCGTCACGCAGCCCCACATCCCGCCCGGCAAGACGTTCGTCTACGAGTTCGAGACCAATGAGAGCGGAAGCTTCATGTACCATCCGCATTCCGACGAAATGATCCAGTTGGCGATGGGCATGATGGGCATGTTCGTCGTTCACCCGCGCGACCCAGGCTTCATGCGCGTCGATCGCGATTTCGTGTTCATGATGAGCGCTTTCCGCGTCGATCCCGGAGGTTCCATGCCCCAGGTCGCCGAAATGACCGACTTCAACATCTGGGCTTGGAACAGTCGCGTCTTTCCCGGAATTGATCCGATGGTGGCGCGTCGCGGCGATCGGGTCCGCCTGCGCATGGCCAATCTATCGATGACCAATCATCCAATTCACATGCACGGCCATCACCTGCTGGTGACGGGGACCGACGGCGGTTGGACTCCAGCCGCCGGCCGATGGCCCGAGTCGACGACCGACGTGCCAGTCGGCGCGATCCGTGCAGCGGAATTCGTCGCCGAACATCCGGGAGATTGGCCAATTCATTGCCACAAGTCGCATCACACGATGAATGCGATGGGGCACAGTGTGCGCAACTTCATCGGGGTCAAGCAAAGACAAGAAATCGTCAAAGCGATCAGCAGGCTGGCGCCTGGCTATATGCCGATGGGCCAGTCGGGGATGGCCGAAATGGACAAGATGGTGATGCCTGGTCCTGACAATACTTTGCCTATGATATCAGGAAAAGGTCAATTTGGTCCAGCGGAAATGGGAGGAATGTTTTCTTTGGTCAAGATCCGTGAAGATCTGGCAAGGAACGATTACCGTGATCCAGGACAATATGCCCATCCGCAAGGAAGCGTCGCGCATGATGTCGATGAAGTGATAAACGCGGAGAAACGCACGGACAGCGGCGGGTCAGAGCATGAATCTCACAGGCGTCGCCACCCCTAGTGGCTTGCGTCAGCCAAACTGATGGGTTTTCGGGCGAGCCTCCAGGCTCGCATCGCCGCCCTCAAATCGGCTGACGCAAGACACTAGCTAGCCGCGCTTCAGCCTGAGGGGGAATACGGGTGGGTATCTCCATCGCCCATAAGCGCCGAAAGGCCAGGCTGAGGCAAAACGCCGAGGCGCCAAGCGACTCCGCGACGACCGAGGCGGATCGCGAATTCGCCGTCAAGCGCGCCGCCAGCAATTTCGTCCCTCTCAAAACAAGAGGCAGGGCTGTCTGGTTCGTCTCGCATGGGGGATTTATAACGACGCCCCGGAGCGGAGGCCCCATCGCCAACTGGTTTTAATGAGCTCCCAGGGTCAGGGTGACGTAGTTTCGATGCTGATCGTGGCGGCTTCATCGATCATGGTGTCGAGATCCGTCGATTTCGTCTCTTTGCTCAGGACAAGCGCGGATATCGTCAGGCCTCCCAACGCGGCGAGATAAAGGCCCACTGAGCCGGCCCCATAGTTTTGTGACAGCCAGGTCGCAATGAACGGCGTCAACGCGGCTCCAAGAATAGACGCAAAATTATAGGCGACGCCGGACCCCGTGTATCGCGTGTTCGTCGGGAACAGTTCCGGCAACAAGGCCGACATCGGCCCGAAGCTCAGCCCCATCAGGCACATGCCGACGCTCAGGAAAGCCAGCATTCGGGCGTGATTGGCCGTCTCGCCGAAACCCATGAGATCCCGAGAAAGAAAAAATCCGAAGCTGACGCCGAAAGCGACCATAAGCGTCGTCACGATAAGGAGAAGCGTTCGGCGGCCGATTCTGTCCGCCAGGTATCCGGCGACCGGGATGAAGGCCGCGAATAACACGGCGGACGCAAGTTGCAATACAAGGAAGTCACGATACCCAATACCCAGATTTCCTAGCTGAACCTTGCCGATGCCGAAGGATAATATCCACGTCGTCATCAGATAAAAAAGCCCATATGTCGCAACCATTATGAATGTTCCGAGAATTATCTCTCTTATGTTGTTTTTGAAAACATGAACCAGTGGTGATTTGAGTTTCTCACCCCTTTCCACAGCGCGCTCGAAAACCGGAGTTTCCTGAAGCTTGAGGCGCACATACAAGCCGAGCGTCACCAAGGCGATCGAGAGGAGGAAGGGAAGCCGCCAGCCCCAGGTCAGAAAGCGTTCGTCGGTCCTGGCCTGGGTCGAATCGAAGTTGAAAACGATCGTGAGCAGCAGGAAGAAGCCATTGGCCAGTATGAACCCGAATGGGGCGCCCAGCTGCGGCCACATGGCGGCCTGAGCGCGTTTGCCCTGATCGGCCGTCTCTGTCGCGAGCAATGCGGCGCCGGACCACTCGCCGCCGAGGCCGACGCCCTGGCAGAAACGCAATATCGTGAGGACAACGGGCGCAAACAAGCCGATCTGATGATAGGTGGGCAACAGGCCAATCGTGAATGTGGCCAAGCCCATCAGCAGCAGCGATCCGACGAGCGTCGCTTTCCGACCCACCCGATCGCCGAAGTGCCCGAACACGACCGAGCCGATCGGGCGGGCGATAAACGCAACGCCGAATGTCGCCATGGAGGCGAGCAGGGCGGCGCTTTCGGTTCCGGACGGAAAGAACAGCAACGGGAAAACGGATACGGCGGCGCTCGCATAGATGTAGAAGTCGAAAAATTCGATCGTCGTTCCCACCAGGCTCGCGAAAATGATGCGATTTCGATAGCCCTTTTCTGCGCCGCGGAGACCCATCTCGATGCCTTACCTGCTTAGGAGCTTTAAAGTTTTGGACAGCTTGCATTCGATCAACTGCAAGTCTCGCGAGAGGCTCGACCGTCGCGCAGCGAAAGTTCGGGCGAGCGCTCTCACCTTGGGCGGCGCCTTGGAAGCCCGTTCGCCGGGAGGCGTCCGTATAATAGCGACAACGATCTTGGCAAGGCCAAGTCGTCGCTGGCGGCGACCCAACGCGGCGTTTTTTTGGCGTCGCGGCAGGCTCACCTCGCTGGCGCCCGCTCTTCTCTGTCTATTGCCCGCTTCACCGCGAGCGACAGGACGAAGCCCGACGCCGCCATCGCCGCCATGGCCAGATAGCTGCTCTCGCCATAGCGCGAGTAAAGCGGGCCGCAGGCGAGCGTCGTGAGGCTCAGGCCCGCCGCATAGGCCGCGGCGAGCCACCCCTGCGCCTGGGCGAGCCGCGTCGGGCCGGCGAGGCGGGCGAGCAGATATGCGGGGCCGAGCTGCGCCGCGCCGCAGGTCAGGCCGTGCATCGCCTGGGCGCTCAGGATGCCCAAGGCGCCCGGGTCGCTCGCCATCCAAAGCCAGCGCGCCACCGCCGCCGCGCCGGAGAGCGACAGGTGCAGCGCAGCGTTGCGTTCGCCGCCGAACCAGCGGGCGGCGAGGAAAAAGAAGGCGACCTCGGTCAGGAGCGCCGCGCTCCAGCCGAGCGACACGAAGCCGTCGTCGAAACCCTTCGCCTTCCAATGCAGCGAGGCGAATCCCAAGGACAGCGCCTGGCTTACGAGGATGAGCGTCGCCGCGGCGACGACGATCGCAACGAGGACTGGCTTTTCGAGCGGTTGTTCGGCGACATCGGTCTCGCGGCGCGCGCCGGCGCCCGCCAGTCCGCTGGTCGCCAGAAATGCGCTCATGGCCGCCGCCAGCGCGACGCCGCCGATCAGCCAGATGAGCGCGCCGTTCGGAATCGCCGCCGCGACCGGTCCGCTTGCGAGCAGAACGACAAGGATCGCGAGCGAGCCGAAGCCGCGAATGAAGGAATAGTGCAATGTTCCCCGCCCCTCGAGCCTGCGCTGGCGCGCTTCGCCGAGGACCATGCCGTCCGCAAGACTGTTGACCGGGCCCTGGGCCATCGCGAGGAGGGCGATCGCGGCGAGCGTGGCCAAGAACCCGCACGTCAGGCCGAGCAGGGCGAAAGCGAGCGCCGAGCCGAAAAGATGCACGACGAGCACGGCGCCGTGCCGGCGCCAGCGGTCGGCGATGCGGGAGGAAACGAGGGTCGAGAAGATGCGGATGGCCGGCGGCGCTGCGAGAAGGGCCGCGATCTCAGTCGCGTCAAAGCCGCGCGCGCCGAGCCAGATGGGGAGGAACGGCAGCTGCACGCCGACGATCGCATAGACCGAGGCCATGACCGCGCACAGGCGCAGCTCGTCGCTCCGGTCGGCGCTCCGGCGCGCGCTGCGCCAGAATGCGGTTAGTTCGGCGAGCGTCAATCGAGGAGCGTCCCGCCGCAAATGTCGGGAGCAGCCCCGGACGAGGCCCGAGAGCGCCAGCGCTTTTGCTTCACGAATGTCCGCCTTCCGTGACTTTCGACGCCCGTCTTCCAAGCTTCTGGAGCGAATCGGCGCGCCTCGTTCGTGCGCCGATTTTGTTCGAATCAGATGACCTTGCGCAAGATCTCCTGTCATGAATTCGCAATGCGAATCTGGTCTTAGAAGCGCCCACTGAGGTCTTCGGCGCAGCGCGGCGCGCGCTTGAACGGAATGGGATTTCGCCATGGACGAATCCGCGTCGACCCGCTACCGCACGATTTTTCTCTCAGACCTGCATCTCGGCTCGCGCAGCGCGCAGGCCGAGCTTTTGCTCGATTTTCTGCGCCACAACGACGCCGACACGATTTATCTCGTGGGCGACATCGTCGACGGCTGGCGCCTGAAGAAGGGCTGGTACTGGCCGCAGGCCCACAACGACATCGTCCAGAAGCTGCTCCGCAAGGCGCGAAAGGGCGCGCGCGTCGTCTACATCCCCGGCAATCACGACGAGTTCGCGCGCGACTATACGGGCAACAACTTCGGCGGCGTCGAGGTCGCCGAGCACGCCATCCACGAGACGGCCGACGGCAAAAAGCTGCTCGTCATCCACGGCGACCAGTTCGACATCGTGGTACGGCACGCGCGCTGGCTGGCCTTCCTCGGCGACTGGGCCTATGAAACCGCGATCGTGCTGAACACGCACTACAACAGGTGGCGACGCCACTTCGGCTGGGGCTACTGGTCCTTCTCGGCCTGGGCGAAGCTCAAGGTCAAGGACGCGGTGAACTTCATCGGCGACTTCGAGGCGACTCTCGCCGCCGAAGCCGCCAAGCGCGGCGTCGACGGCGTGGTGTGCGGCCACATTCACCACGCGGCGATCAAGGACATCGGCGGCGTGCAATATGTCAACACTGGGGATTTTGTAGAAAGCTGCTCGGCGGTCGCCGAACACGCCGACGGACGCCTCGAGATCCTGAGCTGGCTCTCGACGTCACGCGAGCGCGTCGCCGCGGGGGAGAACGCCCTGCAGAACATGTCCCTGGAAGTTTCGGAGAGAGCCGCCGCCTGATGCGTATTCTCATCGCGACGGACGCGTGGCGTCCGCAGGTCAACGGAGTCGTGCGTTCCCTCGAGTCCATGGCGGCCGCGGCCGGCGAGCTCGGCGCCTCGATCGACTTCATAACGCCGCGCGCCTTCGCCTGCGTGCCCATGCCGACCTATCCGGAGATCGGCTTGGCCCTTGCGACGCCGGGCTCGGTGCGGCGCAAGCTCGCCGAAGGCTACGATCATGTCCATATCGCGACCGAGGGGCCGGTCGGCCTCGCCGCGCGCGCCTGCTGTCTGCGCGAGGGCCGCTGCTTCACGACGAGCTATCACACGCGCTTTCCGGAATATATTCACGCGCGCTCGGGGATTCCGGTCGCCGTTCCCTACGCGGCGCTGAAATGGTTCCACAACGCCGGCGCCGGCACGATGGTAGCGACCCAGACTCTGGCCAGTGAGCTCTACGGGCGCGGCTTCCGGCGCATCTTGCGCTGGTCGCGCGGCGTCGACCATGCGACCTTCAATCCCGGCGCCGCCACGTCTTTAGACTATGCCCGCCCGATCTTCCTCTACGCCGGCCGCGTGGCGATCGAAAAGAACATCGAGGCGTTCCTCTCCCTGGACCTGCCGGGCACGAAGCTCGTCGCGGGGGATGGGCCGGAGCGGCGCCGGCTGGAGGCCAAGCATCCGACGACGCGCTTTCTCGGCGTCAAAAACAGCGTGGAGCTCGCGAAGCTTTACGCAAGTTCGGACGTCTTCGTGTTCCCGAGCCGCACCGACACCTTCGGCAATGTGCTCATCGAGGCCATGGCCTGCGGCGCGCCGGTCGCAGCCTTTCCGACGCCGGGCCCGCTCGACGTGCTGGCGGGCAGCGGGGCGGGGGTGCTCGACGAAGACCTGCGCAAGGCGGCGCTCAAGGCGCTCGAGATCGATCGCAACATCCCGCTCCGCTACGCCAAGACTTTCACCTGGGAGAACAGCGCCCGCCAATTCCTCGGCAGCGTCTGCCTCGCGCGCGGCTGGGCGCCGGCGCCGCGCTCAGGCGAAAAGGGAGAGCTTCTGTTCGGGCGAGAGATGATCCAGCCGTGACAAGGCCGCGAGTCGCGGATCTTGTTGCGCAGGCGGGGCCGCATGCAGTCGGCGCTCGAGCCGCTCGATCGCGTCGAGCAACTCTTTGGTTTCGGCGGCGCGCAGGCGGCGGGCGTATTCCAGCAGGAACCAGCGACCGCGCGCCGTCTCCATGACGGCCGCCTCGATGCGCTCGAAGTCGTCGGGATCGACGCCTGCAGGCAAGGGCGAAGGCGCGTTCGTCAAAAGTTCAGTCCGAAGAAATCGGACGAAAAACGCCGCGGCTGCGGGTCGAATGCCTGATGCAGGTTTTCGTCCATGAACCAGCTGCGATGATAGGTCGCCACCGGATCGCCCCAGACATAGGCCGGCATGTCGACATATTGACGCCCGTAGCCGACCGGAACCTGCGTACCGGGGTCGAGAAAGCTGCGTCGCTCGATGTTCAGGGGTCGGCGCGCGTCGACGACCTGCTGGCGCGCGTGAGCATGAGAGCGTTGCGCGTGATGACGCGAAGATGCGTCCGCCGCCGGAGGGGAGGACAGAATGATCAGGCTCAGGGCCGCCGCGAGTTGGACGATCTTACGCATCTCTACGAGACTCCTCTCAAGCCGGACATCCTGCAGCGAAATATAGCGGAACTTGTGCCGGACCGGTAGGCCCGGCGCAGCTCAACGGGCTTTTTTGGTGTGTTTTGGCGGCAGCGACTCGACTTTTGGATCGACGCCGCGCGTGTGCGCCTCGATCCAGCTCGCCTTTTCCGCAGCGGCGCTTGACCCGCCGCAGGCCTTGACGCGATCCGCGTCCGACGCCGTCCGGAAAAACTCCGCGAGCGCGGGGTCGGCGCCGTCGGCGGCATAGTCGAGCCGGTCGATCATGCAGCCGACCGACTTGCGGTCGAAGGGCTTCGCGCCTGCTCCGCAGATGAAGCCCGTGATCTCGAGAGGCGCCTTGCCCGCTGGCAGCCGCAAGGCGACGCAGGCGCGTTCGCCGCCCGCGCCCTCGGGAGCGGCGAGCGACAACCGGATGTCCGCCGCCTCGAACGCCCCGAAGCGCGTCGCGAGGGTCGAAGGCTGCCCGATGCGGATCGCGGCCAGGCCCGCGCCGGCGGCGTGGCGCGTCAGATCGAGGAAGAAATCCTGATTGGCTTTCGCTTCGGCGCCGGCCGTGCGCAAATCCAGCCGCAAATAGGGACCTTGCGCGGCGAATTGCCCAAGCGTCAGATTCTCCTCGCGGCCGCTGGCGTCCGTGCGGGACGACCGGGTCTTTTTCTCTTTCGCAAACTCCGGAAGGGTCAAGTCGAAGCCCGACGTCTGCTTCGCCTCCGTCGCGGGCGCAGCAGGAGGCGTTACCGCCTGCACGGCGACGCTCTCCTGGGTCGACCGCGCGGCCTTGTTGGTCACGACGTAGCCCAGACCCAGCGCCATCAACGCCGTGACGCCCATCATCGAGGCCGCGATGCTGCCGATGGGACGGGCGTAGATCTGCCTTGCCCCAGGCGAAGCGACATACGCCTGCTCAAACCCCGTAACGCTCATGACGCTGCTCCAACTCGTCAATCGTCAGCCCGAAAGCACTTTCGAGCGAGTTGTTCAAAATAGAGTTACCAAAGGTCAACCCAGACCGCCTCGTGGTTAACGAAGGCTTGCCAAAGCGCGCCTAGCTTCGTGGCGCTACTGTGACGACGGATGGGGCGCGGTCGCTCCGATTGCCCCAAAGGCCCAAAATATCGAGGATTGGGCGGGATTTGCGCACACCCAATTGTGACGGCGGCGTGGCGGCGCGCGCCGATTTTTTGCCAAGGCCGCGGATTAGCCTCGCGATTCTGGAGAATTAGCGAGGACGCATGAAATCAGGAGAGGTCCGCCTGCGCAACATCTGCAAGAGCGACTACGTCCGATCCCTGCGGGGCATGGTCTCGGATTTTATCGGATCGCAGGGGCGGGTCGAGCTGAAATTCTGGGACGATTCGAATGTCGCGGCCGCGGCGCGGGCGACGACCGTCGTCGGCCTGCTGTTGGCGCTCACGGCCGGCGCTGTCGCTGTCAAGGTCCTGAAGCCCGCCGGCGACGGCGCGAGGCCCGCGGCGCTGGCGCGGCACAAGCGCCCGAGCTCTGCGCCCGCTTCTGCGCAGCCTTTGGCCATGCTGGCCTCTTTCGGCCCCGACGAGGGCTTGGCGCTCGATTCGGATTTCGACGCCGGAGCGGCCGGCGCGCTCTATCGGCGCCTGCTCGGCAAGGTGGGCGAAGATCGACCAGGGCGCCTCCGCTTCGGCCAGGCGCAAGTGCAGCGATCGATCGTCGAGCGGGTGGTTTCGGCGGCGCGCACCGCCGGCGCGGACCCGGCGCTCATGATGAGCATCGCCGACAAGGAGTCCTCCTTCGCCCCCGCCGCCAAAGCGTCGACCTCTTCGGCGAGCGGGTTGTTCCAGTTCATCGACACGACCTGGCTGCGGGCGATCCGCGACTTCGGCGAGCGCTACGGCCTCGGCGAGCACGCAAAGGCGATCGCCGGCGACGAGGCGCGTCCGAACGTCGCGGAAAAGAAGCGCGCCGAAACGCTCAACCTGCGCAATGACCCCTATCTCGCGGCTGCGATGGCCGCAGAGATGCTCAAGCATGACGGGGCCAAGATCGCCGAGCTGGTCGGGCGTCCCCTCTCCGCCGGGGAAACCTACCTCCTGCACTTCCTCGGTCCGGATGACGCGGCGCGTTTCATGGCGAAGCTCGACGCCGAGCCGGAGGCGTCTGCGGCGCAGCTGCTGCCGAAGCCCGCGCGCGCCAACAAGCCGATTTTCTACGAGCGGCAGGGCGGCAGGCTCAAGGAGCGCTCGCTGAGCGAGGTGCATGAAGCCTTCGAGAACATGATGGGGACGCGCCTCGCCCGCTTCGGCGACGTGGAAGAGCGCCTGCCGCAGGGCGTCAGCGCCTATGCGCCGTCCGAACGCTGATTGTGAACGGAAGCCGAGGCGGCCCCAGCTGGCGAG
>DATHCI010000113.1:0-5501 GCA_035319645.1 Methylocystis sp.
CCGCATGAACGCGGAATTCGCGCATGATCTGGAGACGCCGCTCGCCTTCGGCATCGGCCTGCACAGCGGCGTCTCGATCGTCGGCGCGGTGGGGCCTTCGGACCGTCAGTCGCTGCAATTTCTCGGCGACACCGGCAATACGGCGGCGCGCCTGGAGGCGCTGACGAAGGACCTGAATTGCATCGCCATCGTCTCGGCGGCGACGTTCAGCGCGGCGGGCTGGCGACCGCCTTCTCGGCTCATCGAGGCCGAGATCCGCGGACGCGACGGGGCGCTTGCGGTCGCGACTTTCGAGCGGCGCGAGGATTACGAGGCCTGGCTCGATGGCGTGGCCTGGCGGACGGCGGCGGAGGAAAGCCCGCGGCGCCTGGGCATGTTCGGCCCCCTCGGGCGGTGAGGGCGGCCGGCGCGACGCCCCTTCCGGCGGCTCGACCGTCGTCAGATATGGATGGCCCGCTTGTCCACGGCGAGCGCGGCCTCTTTCACCGCCTCCGACATTGTGGGATGCGCGTGGCAGATGCGCGCGAGGTCTTCGGCCGATCCGCCAAACGACATCAGCACGACGGCCTCGGCGATCAGTTCGCCTGCGCCGGCGCCCAGAATATGCGCGCCGAGCACGCGGTCCGTCGCCGCGTCGGCGATGATCTTCACGAAGCCCTCCGTCTCGCGCATCGCGCGCGCGCGCCCATTGGCCGTGAACGGAAACCTGCCGATATTGATCGCGCCGGCCTTCGCCCGCGCCTCTTCCTCGGTGAGGCCGACGCTCGCGACCTCCGGCCAAGTGTAGACGACGCTCGGGATGGCGTCATAGTCGACATGGCCGTGCTGGCCGGCGAGGATCTCGGCGACGGCGACGCCCTCTTCTTCCGCCTTGTGAGCGAGCATGGGCCCGCGCACGACATCGCCGATCGCGTAGACGCCGGGGACATTGGTCGCGAAACCCCCGTCGATGAGGACGCGGCCGCGTTCGAGCGAAACGCCGGCTTCCTCGAGTCCGAGCCCCTCCGTGTAAGGGATGCGGCCGGTGGCGATGAGCACGGCGTCGGCGCCGATCACGCCGCCGCCCGCGCCCTTCAGCGACTCGAAGGACACGGTGGCGCCCGCATCCGTGCGCGCGACCTTCGTGACCTTGGTCGCGAGGCGGAAGGATGCTCCCTGCTTCTCCAGAATCTTCTGCAGACGCTGCGCGACCTCGACGTCGAAGCCCGGCAGGATGCGGTCCAGGAATTCGATGAAAGTCACCTTGGCGCCGAGCCTTCGCCACACGGAGCCGAGCTCCAGGCCGATGACGCCGGCGCCGACGATGACGAGCGATTCCGGGACTTTCTCCAGCTCCAGCGCCCCGGTCGAGGACAGCACGATCTTCTCGTCGATCGCGATCGGCGCGCCGTCGGCGCCGCGTAGCGGCGCAACCGCGGAGCCCGTCGCGATGACGACATTCTTTGTCTCGAGCGTCCGCCTGGCGCCGTCCGCGGCGGCGACCTCCACCTGGTGGGGCGTTCCCTTTATCAGGCGGCCGGCGCCGATGAAGGATTCGACCTTGTTCTTCCTGAATAGAAAGGCGACGCCGCTGACGTTGGCGGCGACCGTGTCCGCCTTGTGCTTCATCATCGCGGCGAGATCGAGCCGCGGCGGCTCGACGAGCACGCCGAAGGGCGCGAGCGCATGGCCCGTCTCCTCGAAGAGATGCGAGGCGTGTAACAGCGCCTTCGAAGGAATGCAGCCGATGTTGAGGCAAGTCCCGCCGAAGGTCGCGCGCTTCTCGACGACGGCGGTCTTGAGACCGAGCTGCGCCGCGCGGATGGCGCAAACATAGCCGCCGGGCCCGGTTCCGATCACCACGAGATCATAAGTCATCCCACCCGCCTGTTCTTTGCCGCAAACCCATTCGCCGGGGCTCAGCCGCGACGCTTTTGACAGAGGAAACAAGACTCTTTAGACTATGTTTAGCGTTCGATCCGCAATTCCAAAAGCCCAAAGTTTTTCGCCCGGAGAGCCCGCATGAGCGCGTCGGCCATCTTGAAGCTGTAGGGCGCCGGTTTTTCCACGGAGCAGGTGACGGCGATCGCCGAGCTCAGTGACCACCAGTCGGCGACGAAAGCTGATGTGGAAAGGCCAGAAGACCGACTGAATGCAAGAATCGAAGCCGCCGAGCACCAGCTAATGGCTTGCGTCAGCCAAACAGATGGGTTTTTCGGGCGAGCCTCCAGGCTCGCATCGCGGCCCTCAAATCGGCTGACGCAAGACACTAAATCTCAAGATCGAAGCGCTCGACAAGAAGCTGGAAACGAAGACCATGGGGCTTCAAGGCGAGATCAACATCGTCAAGTGGATCATGGGATTCGTCCTCGCCTTCCAGGTCGCGATCTTCGTCAAGCCGTTCGTGCGCTGAGCCTCCGCGTGCAGAAGCGCGCTCAGGCCCAACGGCAATTCCCGCTTCAGCTCCCGGCCCAAACATAGGCGGCGACGGCGAGCAAGCCGAGGGCGGTCTGCGCGAGCTCGAGACGCCCCCAGAGCTTGATGACCTCGCGCGCCTCATGCGCGCCGCCGCCGTCGATGAGCGCCAGGATGCGGTTGTTGAGCGGCACGATCGCAAAATAGGTGTATGGCCAGCTCGCGATGGCGAGCACTGCGCCGACGAGCCAGCGCACGTCGTCGAGCTCGCGGAAGGTGATGAAGCCAAGAAGCGCCGAGGCGAGCGCGAGCCCCGCCAGCACGACGAAGCCGCGGTGGTCGGAGGGCTCCCATTCCTTGGCGAGCGCCTCGTCGTCGAGCGCCATGCGCGCCGGCTGCTCGACATAGTTGACGTAGAGCGACGCGCCGACGAAACCGCCGGCGGCGGCGAGCGCGAGTTGACCGATGATCATGTGTGCTGAGTTCCCTGGGCTTCTATACCGATTCGATCGCTTCCTCGTCGCAGACGATCTTCGCATTGCTCTTCGCTTCGGCTGCGATGTCGAGCTTCACGGCCGTGACGGGCGTTGAGACGGTCTCGCGCGCGGTGAAGTGCTCGAAGAACATCCGCATCGTCCGGTCGATGCCGAAGGAATTGATCCGGCGCGTGTCGTCGCCATAGAAGCGCGCCGCGTTCGGCGCCGCCGTCACGAGGTCGTAGGAGGGAAAATAGGCGATGTTCCTGCGCGCCCGCACGACCTCGTCGGCCGCCGCGCGCAGGATCGCCTTCGAGGCAGAGTTGGAGACGAGCACATGCCGGTCCTCGCCCGTCGCGATGATCGACACCGGCGACACGCTCAGGATCATGCGCACATCGGGGTTGCGCGCGCAGATGAGATCCACCGCCGTGAGGAAGTCGCGCACGACTTCGCCGACGCTCATGTTCCAGAATTCGTAGCGCTCGGGGTCATAGACGCCGCCTGCGACGCCCGGCGCAAGCTGCAGCACCGCGCCGTCCGGCCTGTGGCGCCAGCATTCCGTGAGGCCGAAGGTGAAGACGAAGACGTCCATCGTCTCGACCATCTTGCGCACGGCGGCGAGATGGCGCGCGCGATCGGCCTGCATCTCTTCGACGCTCGGGTAGCCCTCGGGCTCGATGCGCGGGCGGAACGGGTCGACGAAGCGTCCGTCGGCGTCCGTCCAAGTGTCGAGGTCTGGCGCGAATTCGCCATAGGCGCGCTGCACGAGCTGCAGCAATTGCGTCGTGGTGTAGAGATTGCCGTAACGGCAGGAATACATGGAGTAATTGCGCCGCTCGGCCTCCTGCGCGGACATGCCGGCGGGCGGCTCCTCGGCGAGATAATAGCAGAAGCCGCTCTGCTGCAGGCGATGCGCGATCTCCTGCGCGAAGCAGCTGCCGCCGGTCGCGACCCTGTCGCGCAGCGAAATCTTGAACGGCGTCTCGACGATCGGATCGAGCGCGAAGGGCGGCAGTCCGGCCACAGCCTTGCGCCAGAAGCGGTGGTCGGGTAGGGAGCTATAGGGATTGTCCGCCACGGGCCTCGTCTCCTGGCGGAGGCTTCTCGCCCCGCCCGATCTTGCGGCGACGACCATAACCGCAGCCTCGCCGCTTGTCATCCGCCGGCTCCGCCCTCTCGCCTCGAACCGATGCTCTCGCAGATCGACAAGCAGATCATTCGCGCCTCCGTGGGGCCGCATCTCGCGCGGCTCAAGCGTCAACCGCCCGCCGCGGGGCCGAGAATAGCCGTCATCGGCAATTGCCAGAGCTACGGCGTCGCCTATGCGATGAAGCTGCTCGACCCGCTGGCCCAGGTCGACCATTATTCCGCGATCACGCCGACGATCGCTTCGATCGACCGGCTCGCCGCGGTGCTATCGAAATATGACCGCGTGTTCTCGCAGGATTTTCCGCCGGGCGTCGTCAAGGGCGGCGACTCGCAGGAGCTCCTGCGCCGCCTGTCCAATGCGCAACTGTTTCCGACGCTGAACTTTGCGGGCTTCCAGCCGGATCTCGTCTATCTGACGGATGCGACGCGAGCCAATCGCGTGCTCAACGGGCCGCTGCGGCCTTACCACTCGGCGCTCGCCGTCTTCGCTTATCGGGTGGGCCTCAAGCCCGACGCCGCGCAGGCGCTCTTCAACCGCAACGTCTACGAGGCCGTCGGCTATCTTAACGTCTGGGAGCCGGCTGCGGCGGAATTCCTGGAGAACGCGCGGCGCTATGACATGGACCTCTCCGCCGAACTCATGAGCTGGTCGCGGCGCGGCGTGTTCATGTATTCGATCGTGCATCCGAAGCCCTTCGTGCTCGCGGACATCGCGCGACAGCTGCTCGCGGCGGCGGGGCTGAAAATCCGCAACGACAATTCCGACGCCTATGCGATCGACGACCTCGCGCGCGCCGAGATCTTCCCCGTCTATCCGGAGATCGCGGAGCTCTATGGCGTGCGCGGCGGCTATCTGTTCAAATGCGGCAATTTCCATATCTCCGCCGGCGTCGGCGAATTTCTGACCCTGCCGCAGTTTCTTTCCGGCTGCTATGCGGTGTATAAAAAGGCGCGGCCAGAGCAGATCGCGCATCCCCGCATCGACGCCTGGCTTGCAGACGCGGAGCTGACGGGGCGGCTCGTGCGGCTCGCGAATGAGAACTTGGCGCGCGGCCTGACGCCCGTGCTGTGAGGAGGCCGATAGGATGCCGCTTCAGCCGTATCTCTTCTTTCAGGGCCGCGCCGACGAGGCCATCGCCTTCTATGAGAAGGCTCTCGGCGCAAAGCTCGTCATTCGGTTGCGCTTCAAGGACAATCCAGAGCCCGCGGCGGAAGTTCCGGCGGCGCTCGCCGACAAGGTCATGCACGCTAGCAGCCTGTCGGACTGAGTTTTTGGGCGATGTCTCGCGGGTGATTTTTCGTCGCGGCGCGACGCCTGGAAGCCGGTCCTCGACGCTCAGCACTGCCTTTCGACCCCAATTTGGGCGCCGTCAACCCTTGCGTGGCGGCGGGGTGAGGCCTTTGCGCCCTTTCAAGCGGCCGCCAGCACGAACATTCGCTTTATGTTCCAGGACATGGTCACGAGGCTCCACTCGCCGC
>DATHCI010000114.1:0-27278 GCA_035319645.1 Methylocystis sp.
GGCGGCGGAATGACCTGCGCATCGGCCACGCTCGCGCTCAGCCCGAGCGCCAGCGCAGCCATCGATACCATTTTCTTTTTCATCGTCTAAATCCCCCAACTTAGCCCGAGATACTCCGCCCGAATGGGGAGCTTATGGGCAAGCGACATCCTAGGGCGCCCACCCGTCGGCCCGTCGCGATCCAGCCAGAAACGCTGGGCGACCGACCGAGGGGAAGATCCCTTGCTTCACACTCGGGCTGATCTAGCGGTGCTTCCGCTCCGACCGAGCAGGAAGTGTTTGCCGAGCACTCAACTCTTCATGGATAAATGTGGCAGAAATGCGGCAAAAGGACGGCTTTAATTGCAAGTGAAAGCCTTAGGTAAATTTCTCTGCCTTACTGTTGCATGGAAGCCACACTCGAAAAAGGCATAGAACGAGCTATATCGACTAAAGCGCAGCCCGCGAAGGCATTCGCCAAATACTGGAACTTGTCATTGATTCACGCCACTGCAACGGCCGAGTCAAAATCCACCAAACAAGTTTTTTTAAACGACAAATGCGGCGGAAACACGGCGTACAGATCAAGTCGACACGGTTTTTTTGCAGAAACCTATCCAACATGGTTAACCCCTGGGCGGCGCCGCGCCGGCTGCCGGGTCCGGCGCCCGAACCGTCACATTGCCGTCGGAGCGCGTCGCCATCGGTAGACCAAGGCGAGGCTTCACCCACATATAGATACAATCCGTTATTGCAGCGGCGCCGCTCGAGCCCCAGCTCGCGTCAATTTTTCAACCTTGAGGAGTTTCACCCTCGCCGCACCGTCGTCGGGCGCATATAACGGCGCCACAGACCTCCATCCGCACCCGGGGGTCGGCGACGGAAAAGGAGCGGCATGAGCAAACGCAAAGTCTTCGGCGTCGGACTGAACAAGACGGGATCGACGACGCTCGGCCGGTGCCTGACGACCCTCGGCTACCGCCACCAGTCCTTCAACCGAGAGCTGGCGCTGGACTACCGCAATGGGAACATCAGCCGCATATTGAGATTTTGCGACGAGCACGACTCGTTCGAAGATTGGCCTTTCCCATTGATTTTCAGGGAGCTTCTCGAGCGCTACGGCGATTCGGCGCGCTTCGTGCTGACGACCCGCGCATCGGCGGAGATCTGGGTGAGGAGCCTAAAGAATCACGCGCTGCGCACGCATCCGACGCAGCACGCGCGACTGATCGTCTATGGCTACGCCTATCCGCACGGGTTCGAGAGGCAGCACATCGAGCGATACGACTCACATAATAAAGAAGTGGCGCGTCATTTCGAATCCGTGGGGCGGGAGCGCCTCCTCAAGACGCTCTGCTGGGAAGCCGGCGACGGGTGGGACGAGCTCTGCGCATTTTTGGACGAGCCCCGACCGGGGACCCCGTTCCCCCACGAAAACAGAATGGACCTGGAGGCCATTCGCGAGAGCCCGTTTTTTGAGGAAAATTGCAGATATGTCCGAAATCAGCTGGAGCTGCTCGGTCTCGATCCCAACATTGACCTGCCAGAGTGAGCCCGAGCAATTCGAGGGCTCCCAGCACGATCCGCTGCGACTTTATCCTTGAAGACGGCAATGGGTTCATGCGGCGACTCCCGAATCGCTGCGTCGGGAAGGCTCTTCGCACTCTGTTCATCGCGGCTGACTTGTAGTTCGAGGCCTCTTTGACTCCCGCACGGGCGATTGACGAACCGCGATCTTGCGGCCTATAAGGCGCGCTCCCGCGCGCCCTCCAGGGAGGGCGCGCGTTTCAGCGACGCCGCTCGCTCGGCGTCGGCGCCGCCCTTCAAGGACGATACGTCATATGGCAAATACGAGTTCGGCCAAAAAAGCCGTGCGAAAAATCGCGCGCCGCACTGCGGTCAACCGCTCGCGTCGCAGCAAGATGCGCACTTTCGTGCGCAAGGTCGAAGAGGCCATCGCCGCCGGCGACGCGACCGCCGCAGCGGAAGTGCTGCAGCTTGCGGCGCCGGTCGTCATGCGCGCCGCGCAGCTCGGCGTGATTCACAAGAATGCGGCGTCACGCAAGGTGTCGCGCTTGACGCGGCGAGTGAAGGCGCTCGAATCTGCGGGCTAGTCGAACCGAGCTTCGCCCTCTGCGCGCACAAGCTTGACAACGTCAGGCTTTTTTTGACTGGCGTCGCGCGGCCGTCGCGCAACATAGCTACAAAATTTTCATACACGCGCCTGCCCCATTTTCGGTGATCACGGAAAGATTTTCCAAATCAGGTCCTTGCGATCAAGAAGAAAAGCCCCCCCGGCCTCAATCGGACTTGACAAAACTGTTACATGGCGCGGGGTCGAACGTTCCGATCGTTCACGCGATCTTCGCTTCGCAAGCGCCCCTGTTCGAAACGCGTAAAATTTCTTCCGCTTATGCGCGGAACCCTGCAAGAACCCGAGAATCGGAGACGCGCCGTTCGCAGCCGCGCGACAGTTCGATGTTGCGTCGCAATTCGACGGCTGCTAGCGTTCAGTCATCGAGCGGGCGGGGAGACGGACGCGCAAAAGCGTCAGCTCAATCCGAGCGTTGAAGGTCAGTGCGAGGCGCCTCGATTATCGTTTTGCGAGTGGGTGTGACGCGTTCCCATCTGGGGGGAGCGGGACGGTGCTGCGTGCGCCGTTTGGAGCGACGAGTGGGCGAGGGGTTTTAGGAGGGGGCCAGAAATATGCCGGTGCTTGGAAGAGACGGAAGCAATTCTAGGCCGATTGGGGACGTGGCGCGGGAGCGCGACACGTTCCGCTTGTCGGCGAGCCCCAGCGGCCGAGCGCGGTCGGGTTCCCGAGGCGCCAAGCTCGACTCCGGCGCCCTGAACCCACGATAGCCGCAGCAGCCGGTCCGACGTCGCAGTCGACGTCGTCTTGATACGTTTCACAAAACCGTCCGTCGCCGACGAACGCCCGAGCGTTCGCCTCGGAAGAGGGCGCTTGTCTTCAAGAGGCATCATGAGCGAGAAACATGACGACCTGCCGGCTGAGGGGCCGAACGACGAGCTCGAGCGCTGGGAGCGCGTGCGGCAAAAGCTGCGCAGCGAGCTGGGCGACGCCATATTCGATTCCTGGTTTGCGGGCCTCGAGTTCGATCGTGTCGAGAACGGCCTGCTGCACCTGACGGTGCCGACCAAATTTCTCAAGAGCTGGGTCCAATCGCGTTATCAGGAGCGTATCCAGGCGCGGACCGCGTCGGAGTTCCCGAATGTCGAGCGCGTCGTCATCGAGTTGCGCACGCCCAATCGCAAGCCGCCGCGCGACGGCGCTACGAGCGTTGCGCAAGCCGCCTCGAGACCGCGGCTCGCGGAAGCCTCAGCCCCTGCCGAACCTGCGATCGCCGTCGCCGCTTCCAAGCGCGCCGCCAAGACCGCCGTTCGACCGGACAATGACCAGATGTCAGGCTCGCCGCTCGATCGCCGGCTGAGCTTCGCGACCTTCCTCGTCGGTCCGTCGAACCAGCTCGCTCACGCGGCGGCGAGGCGCGTGGTCGAACCGCGCCAATGCGACAATGCGCCGCTTTTCAATCCTTTCTACACGCATGCCGCCGTCGGGCTCGGCAAGACTCATTTGTTGCAGGCCATGGCGCATGAGGCCGCGAACTATAAGCGGCGCGTCGTCTATCTGACCGCCGAGAAGTTCACGAGCAGCTTTGTGTCGGCGATCAGCGCCCAGACCTCGATCCTGTTCAAGGAGACTCTGCGAGGGATCGACATGCTGATTGTCGACGACGTGCAATTCCTGCGCGGCGAGTGGATCCAGCAGGAATTCTGCCACATCCTGAATGCGCTCATCGACGCAGGGCGGCAGATCGTCGTCGCCGCGGACCGTCCGCCCTCGGAACTCGAGACGCTCGACGAGCGCGTGCTCTCGCGCCTGAAGTCAGGGCTTTGCGTGGATATCGGCCCTCTCGACGAGGGGCTGCGGTTCAAGATCGTCGAAGCGCGCATCTCAGCCGCGCGGCAAAAGCAGCCGACCTTCGCGGTCTCGCCGGAGGTCGTGACCTATGTCGCGAAGACCATCACGACCAACGGACGAGATCTCGAAGGCGCCGTCAATCGCCTGCTCGCGCATTCGACGCTCAACGGCGCGCCGCTCAGCATCGCGACAGCCGAGGCGGCGATCCGCGACCTCGTGCAGACGCAAGAGCCGAAGCGCGTGAAGATCGAGGACATTCAGCGGCTCGTCGCCAGTCACTACAGCGTCTCGCGCAACGACATATTATCCGCGCGCCGCACCGCGAACGTCGTGCGACCGCGCCAGATCGCGATGTATCTCTCCAAGGTGCTCACGCCGCGGTCTCTTCCCGAAATCGGACGCCGCTTCGGCGGGCGGGATCATACGACCGTTCTACACGCCGTAAGGAAAATCGAGGCCTTGGTCGCCAAGGATCGGCAAGTCGCGGAGGTGATCGAACTGCTGAAACGCGTGCTGAGCGAGCAATGAGCCGAATCAGACGCTCGGTTTGCAGGCGACGCTGAGTTCGCCAGACCGGGATGGGCGCGATTTCAACCCCAAGCGGGAAAGCTGGAGGCGGCTTAGCCGCCCCAGACGGTCAACGAGAACGAGATCACCAAGGGGCTCGCCGCGAGCACGCAAATTGCCGCCACACATGCGATTGTCCTCGCGTCAGGCTTGGACGCCGCTCGTCCGTTTCGCTCCGTGATCGCGAACAACATAACCCCTCCTTCCAACGCTCAAGCGCCTGGAGCGCGCCGCCCGCAGGTCGTCGCGCGGAACACGTACTAGCGGTCAATGCTTAAGAGGCCGCGACGGTTCCAACAAAAAGGTCGATAAAGTTAAAAATTTTATCGTCTGGCGAAAGCCGAAGCCGAACCTTTCAGGCTGCGGCGGCCCGGGGCCGCCGCTCTTGTTCGCTCGCAGTCTCGGAAAACAGCTCGGCGAGCTTTTCGGTCATGGCTCCGCCGAGCTCCTCGGCGTCGACGATCGTCAAGGCCCGCCGGTAGTAGCGCGTCACGTCGTGTCCGATGCCGATGGCGATCAGCTCCACCGGAGATTTCGTCTCGATCTCGAAGATGACCTGCCGCAGGTGCCGCTCGAGATAGCTGCCGGGATTGGCGGAAAGCGTCGAATCGTCCACCGGCGCGCCGTCGGAGATCATCATCAGGATGCGCCTCTGCTCGGAGCGCGCCAAGAGCCGCCGGTGCGCCCAGTCGAGCGCCTCGCCGTCGATGTTCTCCTTGAGCAGCCCCTCGCGCATCATGAGTCCGAGATTGCGGCGCGCGCGCCGCCAGGGCGCGTCCGCGGACTTATAAATAATGTGGCGGATATCGTTCAGCCGGCCGGGCGAAGGCGGCTTGCCCGCGGCGAGCCACTCCTCGCGCGACCGCCCGCCCTTCCAGGCGCGCGTCGTGAACCCCAGGATCTCGACCTTGACCCCGCAGCGCTCCAAGGTGCGCGCCAGGATGTCGGCGCAAGTCGCGGCGACCGTGATCGGACGACCGCGCATCGAGCCGGAATTGTCGAGCAGCAGGGTGACCACCGTGTCGCGGAAGTCCGTATCCTTCTCCTGCTTGAACGAGAGCGGCTGTTCGGGGTTAGTGATCACACGCGTGAGCCGAGCCGGGTCAAGCATGCCCTCCTCGAGGTCGAAGGCCCAGGAGCGGCTTTGCTGCGCCATGAGCCGCCGCTGCAAGCGGTTCGCGAGCCGGCCGACGACGCTCGAGAGATGCGAGAGCTGCTTATCGAGATAGGAGCGTAGACGCTCCAGCTCTTCGGCGTCGCAGAGCTCCTCGGCGCGCACGGTCTCGTCGAACTTCGTCGTGTACGGCTTGTAGTCGGAGCCGCTGCGATCTGCGGCGAGCGCTGCGTGACGCCGCTGCGCCGCCTCATCGTCGAGCGCGCCGTCTTCCGACTCTTTCAGGGTTTCGCCATAGGGCGCGTCGGCGGCTTCAGCCTCGCCCTCGAGCGGCGCTTCCTCGAAAGCCGTCGCGGTCCGGCTTTCGGAGACGTTCTGCGCCTCGCTCTTCTCTTTCTCGCCGCCGTCGCCGCGATCCTGTTCCTGGGGCTCTTCCTCGGGCTCGGCCGGGGGCTCGTCCTGCGCCTCGGGCTCGTGTCCCGCCATCTGGAGCTGGCCGAGCATGTGGCGCACGATCTGCCCGAAGCGACGCTGGTCGAGCAACGCGTCGGAAAGCCGGTCGAGATCGGCGCCGGCGCGCTCCTCGATGAACTCCTTCCAGAGCTCGACGACCCGGGCGCCGTGCGGCGGCGGCGCGAGGCCGGTCACGCGCTCACGGGCGACGAGCGCCAGTGCTTCGGCGAGCGGGGCGGCGTCGCGGCTTTCGGCGGCGTCGAGCTTGGCGCGCTTGAAGCGATCGTCGAGCATGGCGCCGATATTTTGGGCGACGCCGGCCATGCGCCGGGCGCCGACGCATTCGACACGGGCCTGCTCCATGGCGTCGAAGATCGCCTGCCCTTCCGCGGTCGAGGGCGCCATGCGGCGATGCATGGCGTCGTCGTGGCAGGCGAGCCGCAAAGAGAGCGAGTCGGCGCAGCCGCGCAGGATCGTGGCCTCCTTGAACGATATCCTGCGCGCAGGCTCGGGCAGGCGCGCCTTGAACCCGTCCTCGCCCGGCGTGAGCAGGGGGCGGTCGGGCGCGAAGGTCACCTCGAGCTTGGGGGATTTCGCGAGCGCTCGCATGGTCCCCGCGACAGCGCGCTTGAACGGCTCCTGCGGCGAGTCTTTCGGCTGGCCGGGCCTGCGATTGGAAAGGGGCGTGGACATGACCCGACCTATAGTCCCGCTGGCCTCGGCGCGCAAAGCCGAACCGAACGTCATGGCGCCCCATTTGCCAGCCTGCCCAAGCGCGCGCCCTTGCGGGACCTTTATCCAGCTGCGCGTGATTCGAATGGCGATCTTACGCGCCGCGCGCTCAATCCCTGTTCGAAGGATCGGAACGTCAAGAGAGACGACGATGATCGAGACTATTCGGCGAGCCCTCGACGCATGCGGCGGCCTCAAGGTCGCTGCAGCCAGTCTCGCCCCGGATGCGGACCTCTATCGCGCCGGTCTCACACCCTTCGCGGCGGTGCAGGTCGTGCTCGCTCTGGAGCGCAGCCTGAAGATCGAATTCCCCCAGCATCTGCTCAACCGTCGCAGCCTCGCGTCGATGAACGACGTCCGCGCCTGCATCCGCGAAGCGCAATCCGGCGATTGGCGACTCGACAGGGCGGCGTAGGCTCGCGGTGTGAGCGTCCCGTAGGCCGGGAGGGACTCGAACCCCCAACCAGACCGTTATGAGCGGTCGGCTCTAACCATTGAGCTACCGGCCTATGACGGCTTTCCTACAACGCCCGCGCGCCGCCCCGCAAGCCTTTGCGGCTTGTGGCGCGAGGCCGTCCTGCCTAAGACGCGGGCGCATGAGTGACGACGCCCGCACAACGCTGCTTCTGAGCGCCACCCCCGCCGCGATCGCCGCCGCCGCTGAATCGCTTCGCGCCGGCGAGCTCGTAGCCTTTCCGACCGAGACCGTCTACGGCCTCGGCGCCGACGCCGCGTCGCCGCGCGCCGTCGCCAAGGTTTACGCCGCCAAGGGGCGTCCAAGCTTCAACCCGCTCATCGCCCATGTGCTGGGCGTCGAAGACGCCGCGCGCGAGGCTCTTTTGCCCTCAGCGGCGCTCGGGCTCGCAGCGCGCTTCTGGCCAGGCCCGCTGACGCTCGTCGCCCCCGCAAGGGCTGACACGCGCGTCTGCGAGCTCGCGCGCGCGGGCCTCGCGAGCGTCGCGCTGCGCGCGCCGTCGCATGCGGCGGCGCGGGCGCTGCTTGAGGCCTTCGGCGGCCCCATCGCTGCGCCCTCGGCCAATCGTTCGGGACATGTGAGCCCCGTGACGGCGGCGGACGTATTTGACGACCTTTCGGGGCGCGTGCGCATCATTCTCGATGGCGGACGCGCGCAGACCGGTCTCGAGTCGACGATCGTGTCGTTTCTGGGCGAGACGCCGGCGCTGCTGCGACCGGGCGCGATCACGCGCGAGGCGATCGAGGCCGAGATCGGACGGCCGCTCGCAGGGCCCGCGCGCGGGGTCCAAGCCCCCGGTCTGACCGACGCCCATTACGCGCCGCGCGCGCTGCTGCGGCTCGATGCGCGGGAACTTGAGCCTTGCGAGGCCGGCGTCGACTTCGCCGGCGCGCTCGCCCTTAAAGGCGCCGGCGCGGTTCTGCTCGATCTGTCGCCCTCGGGGGATCTCGTCGAGGCGGCGGCCAATCTCTATGCCCATCTGCGCGAGCTCGACCGCCGAGGCGTCGCGCGCGCCGCGGTCGCCCCGATCCCCGAACATGGGCTCGGAGAAGCCATCAACGACCGCCTGCGCCGCGCGGCGTATCGAGGCGCGTGAGGACGCCGGCCGCCCGACGCCTCAGGCCAGGCCGATCTCCTGCATCTTGGCGCGCAGCATGCCCTGATCGAAAGGCTTCATCATATATTCGTCGGCGCCCGCATGTCTGGCGCGCGCGATGTGGCCGGCCTCGTTCTCCGAGGTGCAGAAGACGACCTTCGGCGCTTCGCCGCCGGGCAGCTGGCGCAGCTGCGTGAGAAATTCATAGCCGTCCATCTCGGGCATGTTCCAGTCGAGCAGCACCGCGTCCGGCATGGCCTTTTGACATTCGGCGAGCGCGGCCTTGCCGTCCTCGGCCTCGCTCGTTCGAAAATGCATGCTCTCCAGAATGCGCCGCGCCACCTTGCGTGTGACCGCGCTGTCGTCGACGACCAGTATCTGCTTCATGACGAGTCTCCTTCCATCAGAGGGAACAGGGTTTCGGCGGCGCGCCCGGTCGGGCGAGCCTTGCGATCAGCGCCCCGACGTCGAGCGCGGGCAGATAGCCGTCGCCGAAGTGGTAGCAGGCGCGGACGAGCTCGGCGAAGGCCGGATCGACGTGCCCCGGCGTCGCGATCCGCGCGCTTTCGTCGACGACCGCGACGTCTTCCGCAGCATCGACGAGCAGCGCGTAATCGTCGCCTCTATGCGCGACGACCAGAGCCGCGCGCTCGCTTTCCCACGCCCGAGTCGCGAGCCCGAGGCATTTGTCGAGGCGCAACACGGTGACGATGCGTCCGCGCAAATTGACCAGTCCCGCGACCTCGGGCGGGGATAGCGGCGCCGGAATGGGCGCCTCCAGCCTGACCGCCGCCTTGACGTCGGCCACCGGCAGCCCCACGCGCGCGACCCCGACGACCGCCGTGAAGAGGCTTGCACGCGGCGTCGCCGCGTTTGGGCGCAGGCGGCTGTAGCTGAAGTCATACAGGTCGAAGGTCATGGGCCTAAGTCCTCACGCCGCCGCTTCGCTGAGAGCGCGCTGTTCGAGGTCGAAGCCGACGCCCTGCGTTGCGGCGATGCGCCGCTCGATCGCCCCGACGAGCGCCCGGCGGTCGAATTTGCCGACGACCGCGGCGACGCCGCTGGCTCTGGCCGCCTGCATGACCCGCGCGGTCGTCTGAGAGGCGAGCGCGATGACGGGGATCTCCGCGCATCCGGGGCGGCTCAGAAATTCGCGCGTCAGCTGGTAGCCATCCATCTGCGGCATGTCGATGTCGGTGACGAGCAGGTCGACCTTTAGCCCCTGCCCGACGAGCGCCAGCGCCTCGGCGCCGCCGGCGCAGGTCGAAACCTCGTAACCGGCCGCGAGCACGATCGGGCCGAGCATGTCGCGGAAGAACTGCCTGTCGTCGACGAGGAGCACGCGCGGACGTCGGTTGACCCCACGCATGAGCGCCGCCGGATCGGCGCGGTGAAAGTAATAGGTGATGTCGAGCAGCTCGACGACCTCGCCCGCGAGATTGGCGACCCCAATGAGGCGCGGGTCGGCGCTCGAAAGGCTCAGGTCAAGCGGCGCGTCGATCACGTCGACGATGTCCTCGATGAGCAGCCCGATGGCGAGTCCGGCGCCCGCAAGCACGAGCATCGGATAGGCGCGCGCCTCGATCTGAAAGTCGTCGGCGACGGCGAGCACGGGCAGCAGGAAGCTTTCCTGGGCCAGCGCCCAGCCCGCGCCCGCGCTGCGCAGCTTCGACGCCTCCACCTCCTCGATGCGCATGACGAGCGAGAGCGGCAGCGCCTTGAGCGGGCCGGCGCCCGTCCGCAACAGCAGCAGGCGCGTCTCTTCCCGTTCCGGCGTGAAGGGCGCCGGCGCAGGCTTGGCGATCACGGAATTCGACCGCGCGAGCCCGGCGCGCTGGATGATCGACGCGGCGTCGAGGATCAGCACGGGCGAGCCGTCGCCGAGAATTGTTTGCCCGGCGTAAACCCCGGCCTGGGCCAAAATGGGAGCGAGCGGCTCCACGACGACTTCGATCGCCTCGGCGATGGATTCGACGACGAGACCGCAACGCAGGCCGTCGACGCCGAGCACGACCGCCAGTCCCTCGGTCCGGCGCCCCTCGAGCCCCAGCGCCTGCGCAAGCTCCACAAGCGGGAGATCCTCGTCGCGCCAGCGCAGCAGCGGCGCGCCGCCGATGTGGCGGATCTCGGCGCTTGAGCCCGCACCGAGACTGAGGACTTCGACGACCGACGTCTGCAGGATTGCGAAGCGCAGCCCGCCACAGGTCAGGATGAGCGCCGGGGCGATCGCGAGCGTGAGCGGAATTCGCAGCGCGACGGTCGTCCCCTCGCCCGGCGTCGAATGGATCTGCGCGACGCCGCCGATGGATTGCATGTTCTCGCGCACGACGTCGAGGCCGACGCCGCGACCCGAGACTCTGGATACTTCGCTCGCGGTCGAGAAGCCGGGCAGGAACACGAGCGGATAGAGCTCGGCGTCGCTCAACGCCTCCAGCGCTTTGGCCTCGACATGGCCGCGCTCGCGCGCCGTCTGGCGGATTCGCGCTGCGTCGAGACCGCGTCCGTCGTCGGAAATCTCGATGGTGATCCGGCCCATGTCATAGGCGGCGGAGACGCGGATGAGCCCGCATTCGGGCTTGCCGACGGCGAGACGCTGCTGCGTGCTCTCGATACCGTGATCCGCGGCGTTGCGGATGAGGTGCGTGAGCGGCGCGCGCATCA
The DNA here is from genome assembly GCA_035319645.1 of Methylocystis sp. Classification (GTDB taxonomy): domain Bacteria; phylum Pseudomonadota; class Alphaproteobacteria; order Rhizobiales; family Beijerinckiaceae; genus Methylocystis. The sequence continues at coordinate 11,021 of DATHCI010000114.1, forward strand.
GCTCGATGACGTGCCGATCGAGCTCCGTCTCGGCGCCGGACGTCTCGATGCGGATCTTCTTGCCGAGTTCGATCGAGAGATCGCGCGCCAGGCGCGGCAGCATCGCGAACAGCTTGTCGATGGGCCGCATGCGCGTGCGCATGACCGCGTCTTGCAAGCTCGTCGTCACGCCGGAGAGCGTCTGGACGCAATTGCGGATGCGCTCGTCGCCGACCGCGCTCGCGAGTCCCAGGAGCTGATTGCGGCTCAAGACGAGCTCGGAGACGAGGCTCATCAGCTGATCGAGCGCAGCCACCGAGACGCGCACGCTGTCGCTCGAGCGCGAGCCGCCTTCGGTCGCCGGCTCCGCCGCCGGTTGCGGCGGGCTGACGGGCGGCGGCGCTCGGCTGGCCGACGCGCCCTGTTCCGCGGCTGCGGTCGCGCGCTCGAGCGCGGACAGGACATCGGCGTCGGCGCCGGCGGGCTCCGCTCCCGAGCGCAGGATTTCTGCGAGCAGCTGCGAGAGGCGGTCGATGGCCGCAAACACCGCGCCGGTCTGCGCGCCGCCGGCCGGCGCGCCGTCTCGGAGGCGTCCGATCAGGCACTCCGCGCCATGGGCGAGGACGCCGACGCGCGAGAGGTTCAGAAAGCCGCTGTCGCCCTTGATCGTGTGGAAGTGCCGGAAAAGGCTCGCGATGAGCGCCTTGTCGTCATGTCGCTGCTCGAGACGCGCAAGCTCAGCCGCGGCGGCGTCGAGGCGCTCGGCGGCGTCGGCGAGGAATTCGTGCAGCAGCTCATCCATGTCCCGGCCGTCGACCGGCTCGCCCGGCCGCCCGTGACCGACGCGTCGCCAGGGCGCGTCGGAAGACGCGTCTTGCAGCGCGTATGACGGCGGCGGGCGGGGCGCGGTCGCGCGCGGATAAAAGGATTTAGCCCGAAACGGGTTAAGAGAGCAGAAACGCGGACGCGCGCCGGCCCTTGCTCCCCGACCGGCGCCGCCGAGATTTCAGACCTTCGCTTTCTTTTTCTTATCGCCCTTTTTCTTATCGCCGCCGAAGAAGTACAGACCTATCGCCAGCACCGCCGCGAGCGCCATCAGCAGATAGGGCGTCTCCGACGTTGGCGCCCCGCCGACCGAGAAGGGGAAGCGCGCCGTCCACTTGTCGCCGTTCGGCGTCTCCATCGTCACGACGCCGACATAATTGCCCGCCTCGTCGAAGCGGTGGACCAGATTGAAAGTGCCCTTTAAGTAGACCTTCGGCGCCAGATAGGCGACCGTCGGCCCCTCGGCGGAAGGATCCTCGCCCGATCCGCCGGCCTTGAGGATGCGGAAGTCGGTCTTCATCTCCCGCAGCTCGTCCTGGCCATAGTCGAAAACGAAAGTCGTCTCGCCGACGTTCGGCACATCCTCGCAGAATTTGCGCCGTCCGGCGCCGGCCTGATAGCCCGAAAAATACAGAAAATCCGGCCCAATCTTCAGCACGCACTGGTCCTGATCATAGCCGAGCGGGCCGCGCGCATCGGCCGGCGCCGGGCCGAAGACCGCGGCGAACATCGCCGCGCACAAGAGCGGCGTGAAGCTCCTTCGCATGACATTTCCCCCAGATTCTCACGCCTTTGACGGCGTTTGCTTTTTTGGTTTTCGCGCAACTATAGCGATTTGGGGGCGCGTTAACAGGGTCTCGCAATGTGGCGACCGAACAGGAACGAGAGTGGTTCCGAGGTCCGAAGAGGCGTGAGCCCGGAGGAAAAATACGGAGCGCTGCCGGAATAGGGATAGCCAAAGTCGCAGCTCACGGCGACGGCGGCGGCGTCGCCCTCCGGGATATCCGTCAGCTTGAGCCGCTTCGTCGGCGTGAAGCCCAGGAGCTCGCCGATCGCCACCGCCGACCAGCCGGCGCGCCCGGAGTCGTAGACGCGCACGTTAGCTCCGGCGGGCGCGATGACCAGAATTTTGGCGCGCGTTTGCGGATCGGCGCGCAGCGTCGCCGGAGCAGCGAGAAATTCCGCGCGCAAGGGCGCTGATGAACAGGCGAAGGCGATGGCCGCGACGGCCGCGGCACAGCCATGTTCGAATCCCTTCATCCGAAGCGGTCGCGCCAACTTAGCCCTCCTCTTTGAAGCGGTCTCTTTTTGAGGCCGTTTCAAAGACCCGTCAATCCCAAACGCTTCGCTCTCCGGTCGGCGCTCGCGACCGGAGAGCCCTATGACGAAGCGTCGCGTTCTCAGTTCAGCGTCCAGCCCGGTTTCGCCCCCGCGACCGGCGGATTGGCGGAAGCCGGGAAGCCGATCGCGAGCACGCCCGCTGCGTCGGCCGTATGCTGAGAGCCAAGGCTGATCGTCAGCTTTTGTCCGCCCGCGACTTGCGCAACGCTGACGTTGTATCCCTGACCGGGGATGAGGCCAGTGACAAGGTGACGCGTCACCGTCGCCGGAGCCGTGTAGACGAGCGACTGCACGCTGGTCCCGAAGGTCGTCGGAAACAGGACTGCCGTCCCTGCGACCACTGCGCCGTCGAAGGTCGTGCTCGGCGACGTCCCCTTGATCGCAACGGCGGGCGCGATTTGCGCCGAGGCGTCGGCGCCCTGCAGGACGGTCAAAAACTGCGTCGCGGCCGGCTTCGCCGGATCGTCGATGATGAGTCGGTCGTAGGAGGGATCGAGCCCGGCCACGGCGTCGAACTCCTGCGACGGGTCCGTCTTCCAGAAGTGCTGCTCCGTCAGCGTCGCGTCCGCGGGCAGCAAGGACTGTATGATGAGCTGCTGGCCGCCGTTCGTCACATGCGCGACCTTGCCGGAGATGCTCGGGCTCGCCGTCAGCACGAAATTTTCGCGCTTGAATAGAGGAGACGTCGAGGAGATCGCACGGTCGTAGATGACGATGGCGTCCGGATTGAGCCAGACGATCGAGCGGCTCGCGTGTTCGATGTCCATCGCCGCGTCGGCAGCGATCCAGATCTCGGGATGATTGTAAAGATTGGTGGCGTCCGCCTGGCCGTAGGCCCATTGATCACTGACGCTGTAGGCGATCGCCGGGTCGCCGTTGTTGCCGCCATTGTGCCATTGGCCGCCATAGATGACGATCGGCCAATAGAGGTCGCCCGGCGACTCATTCGCCGGCTGGTGGTTCTGAAGCGAAAGCGTGTTGTGATAGATGGGCGCATAGGCGCTCCAGTCGATCGCATAGCCGGACCATTCTTTGATCAGCCAGACGCCCTTGCGATAATATTCGAACTGCCCGCAGTCCCCGCCCTCGTGGTTGATCCACTCCCAGCTGCAGCGGAAATCGAACCAGGACGCGTTCGGCGTCCAATCGGTGCGGGCGAGGATCCGATCGATGCTCGGCGCGACGAAGAACGGGGGCAGGCTCGGACGCGGATCTACGGGCGCGGCGGCTGCCGGGTCGAACAGCAGGAAGTAGAAGATCGAGTACGAGGCGTAGGAGTTGCCCCAGATGTCGCCCGCCCGCTGATAGAGCGCTCCCGCGCCGCCCTGCAGCACGTTTTGGGAGAGCCAGCGCTCCTTGTTCAGTCGCGGCGCGTTATTGGTCGTCACGTCATAGGCGCCGAGAGGACCGAAGAGGCCGATATAGTCGCCCTCGATCCAGAAGTTCAGCACGTCGCCATAATTCGCCGGCTGGTAGATCGGGCCGAGATAGCCGTAGCCCGATTGCTGCGAAGGCGTATAGGGCGTCGGCGTGATCGTGTTCAGGAAGCCGTTCAAGGCCTCGTCCCAGTAGCTGCTGGTCAGAAGATTGACCTGCGGTCCGCTGATGGCCGGATCGGCGTAGCCCGAGGTGTGCAGCGCCAGAAGATATTGGAACAGCACGCCGACTGAGCCGCCATAGAGCGCGCCCTCGACCGGCAGGCCGCCGGAAGCAAGGCCAAGGTCATGGTTTCCGGTCGGCACGTTCAGCGCCTGCGCGACGATCGCAGGTTGCTCGAACAGCGCATAGGTCTGGTAAAGCCAGGCGCCCGTCACGTCGGAGATGTAGCTGCGCAGCGAATTCCCGATCTGGCTCGCAGGCTTGCTGGAATTGACCGCCGGATCGTCGGCGGCGTCGAAAGAGAGCGCCATGAGCGCGAGATTGCGCGAGTGGGCGATGAAGTAGTTGTTGGCCGCCCAGCGCAGCTGCAACTGCGCCGCTTCCTGGTCGCTCGCGCTTTGCGAGGGGCTGCTGCCGAGGAGCTGCAAATCGTTGACGACGCCGACAGGCTGCGGATGCTCCTCGCCCGCCGTCGACGCGACCAGAATCTCGCTCGCCCAGCGCAGGAACACTTTGCGGATCGTCGCCTTGTCCGACGCCGAAAGATAGGGGTAGATCCAGTCCACGGTGAGCCCGAAGGCCTCGCCCCAGTAGCTAGCGCGGTTGTAGGTGGCGAAAGCCGGATCGCGGAAAGGCTTGTTCGCAGCGGCGCCAAGCGCGGCGTTGTTCATGATGTGCATGAGCATGACGCGCGCCCGCATCGCCCATTGCGGGCGCATGCTCTGATCACTGTCCACGAGCGACATGAAGGCGAACAATTCGGCGTAGGCCTCGGTCGCGTCCGCCTCCCAATTGGTGCTGCCGTCGTCCCGCCAGCTTGTCTTCGGCTTGCCCGTGGTCCAGTTCCAGTTCGCGTCGGCGTAGGCCTTTCCCGCCGTCGCCGCAGCGTAAAGCCCCTGCGCATACATGGGGTTCGACGCGTTCGCCCAGCCGCCGAGCCGCGGCAGGTCGGCGCCGCCGATCCAGAGACGCGGATGGGTCGTCACCGGGGCGGCGGTCACGGCGCAGGGCGCGCAGGCGATCGCCGTCGCCGCCAAGACCGTCAGCCGCATCTTCCGTAAGAGTGAGGTCGCTTTGCTCATGGTGTTCTCCACAATTTTTACGGGTCTCGGCTCGGTCAATCGCGGCGCCCCTCTCAGACCTTGGTTCTGGTCGTTCGGGACACACTGATTCAAAGTCTCTTCCTTTCCGCCAGCTCTTGCTGAGCTTGCGGATCGGCTCGAGGAGGCTTGCGACGCCGCAGCGACAGGGGGGAGAAGCTGCGACGGGCCGGAGCATGAGGGCGCGTCGGCATTCGGTCAACGGCGGCCGAAATGAAAAAAATCTTTGGCGTAAACGAGTTATGACACTATTTGCGTCGATTGCGCTCGTCTGCCGGGCCCGTGGAGACGGCCGCGGCGCGAGAATCAGCGCGTGGCGGCGGCCCAACTGTTCACGAGGTTCGCCGCGTTCACCGTGCCGATGCCGGTGGCGAGGTCGTAGCCGACGCCCGCGCGATAGGTCGGCGCGTAAGCGACGCTGGAACTCGACTCGACGCCTATCGCGCCGGAAGGCGCATAGCAGTCGACGGCGTCGGCGCAGTCCATGACATTGTCCCCGGCCACGACGTCGTAGAAAACGCAATGAGACGACGCCCGATCGCCGAGGCTGGAAGCGCAGGCCATGACGCCGCCAGGGCCATATTCCCAGGCGGCCAACGGGTAATAGACGTAGTTCGGATTGCCTTGTCGGGCGCCGTCCATCTTCTGGTTGACGAGCGCCTGAAGGCCCGCGGCGATCGGCGCGGCGAAAGAGGTGCCCCCGTTCCCCGGCCCGGCCCATGTCCCTGGATCGCCCACGCAAGGCGTTCCGTATGTCTTGGGGTTGGAGTAGCAGAGCGCATAGGATTGCCGCCAAACCGAGCCATCGGAGGCAAAGAACGAAATGTCCGGCAGGTCGCGGACCCCGTCGGCTGGAAGGCCCGGAACGCTGCGCTGCCAGCTCGGCTTGGGATAGCCTTTGCAGGTGCCAAGCGCGAGATCTCCGGTCGCGCAGGCGCTCGGCCCGCCGTTGGTTCCGGTCAGCGGCTGCAGCACGGGCGTCGCGCTTTGCGTCAACTGCGCGGCGAGACTGCTGTTGCAGAAACCGGCGGCGCCGTAGGAGACCGAGAAATCGTAATAGGCCGCGGTGAGCGCGCTGGCGCAGGTGTCGTTCCAAGGGATTTCAGGGATGTAGGATTTGGCCGAGCCCCACGGCTTCGCGGAAGAGCCCTCCCAATAGAGCGGCAGCTGGTCGAGATAGGCGTCGCCGAAGTCGGTTCCGCCAACGGCGACGTCGTAAGGCGTCGACACCCAGCCGTCGACGCCGTTTCCCGTCGCCTGCGCGGGCGAATATCCGGTGGGCGACGGAATAATGTCCTCGACGCAACTCTCGGGCCCCGTGTCGCCCGTCGCGACGAATATGGAGATCCCCTCCGCCACCGCCTGCTGATAGAGCATCTTGAAGGCGACCCGCAGCGTCTCGGGCATGTCGGCCTCGCACTGGCCGTAGCTGATGCTGACGATCGGCGGCGGATCGGCGCCGTTGACGAGATTCTCGATCGCTTCGCGCACGCCGTCGGTTGTCTTCGTGCTCTGGCAGGTCGCGACGCGAATCGTCGCATCGGGCGCAGCGGCGCTCGCCCATTCGGCGTCGAGCGTCGCCTCGTCGTCATCGAAGAGCTGGACGCCATCGGGAAGGGTGACGAGCGGGTCTCCGGGATCGGCGCAGGCCGGGCCGCCGATGGGCGCCGGATGCACGACCTCCAGCGCGCCATACGGATATTTCGACAGGCCGAAGGCCTGACGGAAATCCGTCCAATCATTGTTGTCGTAAAGGTTCGAGTCCTCCACCACGGCGATGGTCTGGCCGCGCCCCGTGATCGGCGGCGACCCTTCGAAGAGCGGATTGAAATTATAGATCGTCGCCAGATCGCTCGGGGTGACGATGTAGCAAGGTCCGTTGCAGCCCTGCGACTTGGTGTAGAGCGAGCGCTTCTTGTGCTTGGCGTGCGCCCTGAAATCCGTGAGCGAGACGACCCCAGCCACGACCGGCTGCAACGCGGCGGGGATGAAGGGATTGCCGATGTTGGCGATATGCGCGGCGCCGTTGACGTCGATCTGGTGGATCTCGGTGCGGAAAGCCGTCCGGACCATGCCCGCGGTTCCGGAAAAGACGATGAGCATATTGCTCGGATGCACGAAGTCGACCGTGAAACCGTGCGATTGCAGCCAGCTGCGAATGGCGTCGATATCGGCCGCCGCAACGCCGAAACGGGCGCCGAAGTCGCTGGGTGAAAGAAAATTGTGAAATAGCGGCGAGCGCGGATTGTGCAGGGCCTCGATGAAGGCCTCGACCGCGGCTTCCTGTTCCGGCGAACGCTGCAGCTGCAGCTCCAGACGCGCGAGCGAAAAGTCATCGGCGACAGCGCCAAGATCCCTGGCGCCTGAGACCTGCCTCGCCACATTGTTCTTGATCTCGACGAGAGCCGCGTCGTCGATCGGCGCCGCAATGCGCGCCTGACCAAACAGCGCCCCGGCGGAGGCGCCGTGCGAGAAGCCGAGCGGCTGCGACGACGCGAGCAGCGCGACCGCGAGCCCCATCGACGCGACACGAGACGCCATTGCGCTTCCCCCCTTAACCGTCAGCCTTGAAAGAGCGCGTCGCCTGCCGGAACAATGTGCCTAGCGGGCGTTTTTGGCAATGGCGTGGCGTACAAAATCAAGAAGGGTCGCCGCGTCCATCCTGCTGGCGCTTCGCATTTCGATCGACGCCCAGCCGATCGAGTATGGCGATGACCTCCGCGTCGTCGATCTGACGAAAATCTCTATAGAAATAGCCGATCGCGCCAAAGCTCGGCGGCGTTTCGAGGCAGATCGTCTCATCCGCCTCGGCGCGCAGCGATTCGAGCGAATCGGGCGACGCGACAGGGACAGCGAGCACGAGCCTCCTTGGGTGACGTGCGCGCACGGCGCGCAACGCCGCTCGTGTCGTCGCGCCCGTGGCCACGCCGTCGTCGACGACGATCGCGACGCGCCCTTCCGCCTCGGCCCGGGGACGCGCGCCGAGATAGCGGCGTCGACGCCGCTCGATCTCCGCGAGCTCGCGCGCACGAATAGACTCGAAGGCGTCTTCGTCGACCCCCGCCGCCGCGATGACATCGTCGTTGCGAACGGTGACCGGCCTGCCGCCGTCGGCGACCGCGCCCATGGCGAGCTCCGGCTGGAACGGAACGCCGATCTTGCGCACGAGGACGAGGTCGATCGGCGCATTCAGGGCCTCGGCGATCGGAGCGGCGACCGGGGCGCCCCCGCGCGGCAGCGCGAACAGGACGACGTCCCGGTCGCGATAGCCGAGCAGACGCGCCGCAAGGCGCCGCCCGGCGTCGGTTCGATCGCGAAAGAGCATGATCGTCGTCGTCCCGCCGATGTCCCGCTGGCGCCACTCGCGCCGAATTAGGAGCTATTTTCGGTTCCGAAAAAAACAATCGCGGCGCGGCGATTGGTCCCACGCCCGGGCGGGAGGATCTCCGGCCCAAGGACGGGCTCGAGCTTTCCGAAGGCGGCGAAGCCGATTGCGAAGCCGCAAGAAATGACTAAATTGCGCCGCTCCGTTCCCGCCCGCGAGGTTATCAGCCGCTCATGACGAGTTCCGTCCGACATTCCCGCGTCATCGTGCTCGGCTCGGGACCCGCAGGCTATACGGCCGCCATCTACACGGCGCGCGCCATGCTGGAGCCCGTGCTGATCTCCGGCTTCGAGCCGGGCGGCCAGCTCATGATCACGACCGATGTCGAGAACTATCCGGGCTTCGCCGAGCCGATCCAGGGCCCTTGGCTCATGGAGCAGATGCGCCTGCAAGCCGAGCATGTCGGCGCGAAGCTCGTGTCCGACCACATCGTCGAAGCGCGCCTAGGCGAGCGCCCCTTCGCGCTTTTGGGGGACTCGGGCTCAACCTACACGTGCGACGCGCTCATCATCGCGACGGGCGCCAAGGCGCGCTGGCTCGGCCTGCCAAGCGAAGAGAAGTTCAAGGGCTTCGGCGTCTCCGCCTGCGCCACCTGCGACGGCTTCTTCTTCCGCAGCAAGCGGGTCGTCGTCGTCGGCGGCGGCAACACCGCGGTCGAGGAGGCGCTTTATCTTTCGAACATCGCCGCGCATGTGACGATCCTGCATCGGCGCTCCGCCTTCCGCGCCGAGCGCGTGCTGCAAGAGCGGCTCCGCCGGCAGGCTAACGTCGAGATCCTCTTCGATCACGTCGTGGACGAGATCATCGGGACGGAGGGCCCGCCAGCGGTGACGGGGCTGCGTGCGAAACATTTCGCGACGGGCGCGACGCGCGAGATTTCGACCGACGGCGTTTTCATCGCCATCGGCCACAGCCCGGCGTCGGAGATTTTCCGCGGCCAGCTTGCGCTCAAGCCCTCTGGCTACGTCGTCGTCGAGGCGGGAACGACGCGCACGAACATTCCGGGCGTCTTCGCCGCCGGCGACGTAGCGGACGAGGTCTATCGCCAGGCGGTGACGGCGGCGGGGCTTGGCTGCATGGCGGCGCTCGAAGCCGAGCATTATCTTGTGGATGCGCCCGCAGGCGCCTGAGGGTTTAAGGAAAAAGGCAAATGGCCGAACGCGTCGTGGTCCAAAAGAAATCCATGCCTGTCGAGGTCGAGGCGGGGAAGGTCTATTACTGGTGCGCCTGCGGACGCAGCGCCAACCAGCCCTTCTGCGACGGCGCCCACAAGGGCACGGAGATCGCCCCCGTGCCTTACACGCCGACTGAAAGCGGCAAGACGTTCTTCTGCGGCTGCAAGGCGACGAAGAACGAGCCCTTGTGCGACGGAGCGCACAAGCACCTTTGAGGAGCGGCATGACCGACGCCGAAGCCCGCAGCTTCTCGCGCCCGCTGCTCGTCACGCAAGTCCCGCCGGAGGGACTCGAGACGACGCTTCGCGCGAGCGACGCCGAATGCGCGGCGCTCGCCCGCGAGAACGGGATCGTCTCCCTGAGCGGGCTCGAGGCGCGCTTGCGCGCGACCCGCAGGGGCGCGGACGGTCTCAGCGTCTCGGGGGTCCTGCGCGCGAAAGTGCGTCAGACCTGCGTCGTCACGCTGGAGACGTTCGACGCCGAGGTCGAGGAACCCATCGAGGTCAGCTTCGCGCCGCCCGCCGAAGCGCCGCGCTCCCACCCCAAGGCGAAGCGCGCGGACGAGGATGACATGCGCTTCGACGACCTGGCCGAGGATGCTCCGGATCCGCTGATCGACGGCAAGATCGACCTCGGCGCAATCGTCGCGGAGTTCTTGACGCTCGGGCTCGATCCCTATCCGCGCCGGCCGGGCGCCATCTTCGTCGAGCCCGCGCCAGAGGGCGAGAAAGAGGGACCGTTCGCGGGATTGGCCGCCAAGCTCGACCACCGAGATACATGAGAGCAGAGCGCTCGAGATGCTGCGGGCCTCGCAGCTCGCAATGCGCCAATTTCTGCGCGCGCCGCAGCGCTCTCGCCCCCGCCGGCGACTGATTTTCACATCGACGGCGGGCGCCTGACCAATTTGAGGGAAGCGAACCCAGAAGCTGTCCGGTCCGAACGACGCCGAGGGCTGAACGCGCGCTGACGCGTTCCTGCGAAACGATCGACGCGGAACATCTGCGGCGGCTTCTCGACGGTGTCAGGACCATTGACTTGAGCGCAACGGAATCTGTAACGTAGGTCACATCAGGGCAGTTTTGACGTTCGAAGTGTTCCGCGAGAGGTGATGGTCGTGACGTGGGATCTACGCAGTTTGCGTTTCCAGAAAGCCTATGACCGGCGACTTGAAGATTTGGTTTCGCAGCGGCCTCGCTGGGTGCTGGCAACCCTCACGCTCGCGACCTTCTTCGTCGTCACGGTTGGCGATTTCGACGATACGGACACCAGAGCCAGACTGCAGGTTACGCACTGGTTATGGTCGGACCAGCCGCAGGTTGACGACTTTGACGCGGCGCACTCGATTCCAAAAAATCCGACCGATTGGACGATCGCGTGGTCGCCTGGATATTGCAGCCTGACGGGCAAGGATAAGCAAATATACGCCCAATTTTCGTTGGGCCAGTCACTATTGATGCTTCCGGCAGATATCGCTGCGGTGTCAGCAATAGGGAATTTCGAGGAGTACTTCGACTTTGAGGGCACCGATCACACTCTTTTTAAGCAAGAAATCGTGGTAAATCTTCTGACTTTTTCCGTGATGAACACGCTGGCAGTGATTTTTTCATTTGATTTGCTATTGCTGCTCGGATTCACTCAGCAACAGTCCATCGTGGCATGCTTGCTTCTGGTGTTCGGGACCCCATTTATTGTATACATGCAAGACTCGGCTGAAACGAATCAGATATACTTGCTATATGTTGGCGCGCTTTTATTCGTGCTGAAAGCCAGACAGGGGAAAATTAGTTCTAATTGCCTGATCGCCGGCGCGTTCGCAGGGTTTAATATACTTATGAAGCTTCCAAACGTCGTTTTTGTGCCAGCGGCAATGTCTGTCTTTCTTTTTTCTCAAGCACGGGGCCTTGCGTCTTGGCAGATGCCGAGACGCGGCGCGCTGAAAAGGGATGACGTCCGCTGGCTGCTTTGGTTTCTTGTCCCGGTGGGCGTTTGTATATTCATCGACAGATGGTATCAGTTTTATCGTTTCGGAGACTGGCTCAGCACCTACATGACGCAGTGCGTCGAGTCCTACGCCGCCGCGGGCGGCTATCCCGAAAGATTTCCTTTCGGCTACGATAGGCTGGCGGGATTTCTCGGTCCTTTCTGGTCGCCGGATCGATCCCTCTTCCTATACTCGCCTTTTCTTATTTTCACCGTTATTTTCCTTACGAAGAATTGGACGCGCGTGTCGACTCCCCAGCGGGCGGTCGTGATGGCCTCTTTCGGCGCCCTCGTCGGGCTCGCTTTGATCTACGGGGGCACGTATCACTGGAACGGGGGTTGCGGATCTTGGGGGCCGCGGCACCACCTGCCTCCGACGGAGGTCCTCTGCCTCTTGGGCTTTGCCTTTACAGCGCGAGCTTTCCCCTCCTATCGACCGCTCAAGAAGACTCTTGTCGCGCTGAACCTCGCCGCGGCCTTGGGTTGTCAAGCGATTGCCTTGCCCTACCCGCCGCCACTCGACAATCAAGAGAGCTTTTACAACGATCCATTGCGCGCCGTGCCGCTCTTGAGAGCAAGAAACATATACTATCTGCTGACCGACGACATTTTGGAGTCCGCGGAAAGTTTCGACGACCCTTCCGTCAAATGGGCCGCCGAAAATAACCGGAAAAATGCGCCATACAGCTTTTGGTGGTGGATCGCGCGCGCAAATTCCAAGCAGTGGCCGCCGCTTGCTTGGGCGATTGTGACGGCGTGGCTCATGCTCGCGATGGGCGTGGCCGTAACGGCGGCGCAGCTATGCATCGCAGGCTTTCGTTCGTCGGGCGCGAAAGAGCCGGGCATCGACGCGGCGCGCGCGTTCACTTCCAATCGGTAGAAGGTCTCCGTCCCTCACGGCCCGACGCCTTTGGCGACGCCGCTTTCCGGCGAAGATTGACTTTTGCGGCGCGCCGCGGCTTAGGCTCGCGCCGGACATCGAACGGAGCGGCGGTCCGCGTGATTCTCGGATTGGGTCACTTCTGGCGCCTTGCCCGGGCCGCCTACATCCTTGCGCGCGAGGGCGTCTTCGCGGGGCTCGATCCCGTGCTGCTGCCGCCTCCGGCCGGTTCGCTCGTGCGCCTCGCCAATCTCTTTGCGCGCAAGGACACCGGCGGCGGCGGCAAGGCGCTCGTGCGCGCCTTCGCGCAGATCGGCCCGTCCTACGTCAAGCTCGGCCAGTTCCTTGCGACGCGCCCCGATATCGTGGGGGGCGAGATCGCCGACGCGCTGACCGCCTTGCAGGATCGCATGGAGCCGTTCGGGCGCGCGACTGCGGTGGCCATCATCGAGAAGGCCTTCGACAAGCCGCTCGACGAGATTTTCCTTGCCCTCGGCGAACCGGTCGCGGCGGCCTCCGTGGCGCAGGTGCATGTCGCAAGCGCCCGTTACAAGGACGGCGCTCGCAAGGTCGCTGTCAAGGTGCTGCGTCCGGGGGTCGAGCGGCAGTTCGCGCGCGATCTCTCCGACATGTATGAGGTCGCGCGCTTGGCCGAGCGCTTCTTCGCCGAGGGGCGACGGTTGCGCGCCGTCGAGGTCGTCGACACGCTCGCGCGCGCTGTGAAGCTCGAGACCGACTTTCGCCTTGAGGCGGCCGCCGCCTCGGAGTTTCGCGAGAATGTGCAGAACGACCCCGACTTCCACGCGCCAGAGGTCGATTGGGACCGCACGACGAAGGATGTGCTCACGCTCGAATGGATCGAGGGCATTCCGCTCTCCGATATCGCGCGCGTCGCCGCCGAAGGGCACGATCTCAAGTCGATCGGCCGCAATGTGCTGCAGTCGTTCCTGCGCCACGCCATGCGCGACGGCTTTTTCCACGCCGACATGCACCAGGGGAACCTCTTCGTCGATAAGACGGGGCGCATCGTCGCGATCGACTTCGGCATCATGGGGCGGCTCGGACACAAGGAGCGGCGCTTCCTTGCGGAGATCCTCTACGGCTTCATCACGCGCGACTATCGCCGCGTCGCCGAGGTCCATTTCGAGGCGGGCTATGTGCCGCCGATCCACTCGATCGAGGAGTTCTCGCAGGCGCTACGCGCGATCGGCGAACCGCTGCACACCGTGAACGCCGCCGACATCTCCATGGCGCGGCTGCTCACGCTGCTCTTCGAAGTCACGGCGCTCTTCGACATGCGCACGCGCACGGAACTCGTGCTGCTGCAAAAGACCATGGTCGTCGCGGAAGGGGTCGCGCGCAAGCTCGACCCAAAGCTCGACATATGGAAGACCTCGGACCCCGTGGTGCGGGGCTGGATCGAAGGCAATCTCGGCCCCAAGGCGAAGATCGAGGACGCTGGGCGGAGCCTCGCCGACCTGGCGCGACTCGCCACTCATCTGCCGAAGGCGCTCGCCGACGCGGAGACGGCCGTGTCCGGCCTCGGCCGGCTGACGGCTCAGGGCTTGGCGCTCTCGCCGGAGAGTCTCGACGCCCTCTCGGACATGCGCCGCCGCTCGGACCGGCGGCTGTTGCTGGGACTGGCGATGATCGCCGCCGCGACGCTCTGGCTGATGCGACGCTGAAGCTCCTCGTCAGCCGTGGGCCTCGGCCTTGCCGGCGTGGGCGGCGACTTCCTTGGCCAGACGCCCGGTCAGCTCGGCCAGATGGTTGAAGCGCGCCTCGTAGAATCCCGCGCCTGCCGTCGCCGAGCGCAGCTCGACGATGAGATTGTCCATGTCCGCTTCCGGAATCAGCGCCTCGATCCGATCCCAGCCATCCCAACCCTCGCGCGGGCCGAAACCCAATATCTGACCTCGCCGCCCGGAGACGATCGCCGTCGCCCGCGACGTGCCCTCGTTGGGGCAAAAGATTGAGACCGCAAGAACGGGCTCGAGCAGCACCGAGTCGGCCTTCGACAGCGCTTCGCTCATGCCGATGCGCGCCGCGGTGCGAAAGGCCATGTCGGAGGAGTCGACCGTATGATAGGAGCCGTCGACCAGCACCGCCTCGACGTCGACGACGGGGAAGCCCAACGGCCCGTGCGCCAGCGCGTCCTGGCAGCCGGCTTCGACGGAGGCGAAATATTGCCTCGGCACGGCGCCGCCGTGCACTTGCTCAGAAAAGGTGAAGCCTTCGCCCCGCCCGCGCGGCGCGATCTGTAGCGCGACGTCGCCGAACTGGCCGTGGCCGCCGGACTGCTTCTTGTGGCGTCCGCGCGCGGCGGCGGGCTTGCGAATCGTCTCCTTGTAGGCGACGGCGGGCTTGTGCGACTCCACCGTAACGCCGAAGCGCGACGCGAGCCGCTCGAGCGTCACGCGCAGATGCATCTCGCCCTGGCCCATGAGCTTGATCTCGGAGAGCTCCTGATCATGCAGGTAGACGAGGGAGGGATCCTCGTCGATGAGCTTCGCCATCGCGCCGGCGAGCTTCATTTCGTCCTTGCGATCCTTGACCTTCAGGGCGATGGCATGCACGGGGGGCGGCGCGCCGTTGGCGGTCCTGGTCGCTTCCTTGGCCCCGTTGCGCGGATCACCGGAAATCATGTCGCCGGTCGCGGCGAGTTCGAGGCGACCGAACGCCAACGTGTCGCCTTCAAGGGCTTCGCTGCGCTTCGAGGGCGCGCCCGCAAGCAGGCGCGAGAGGCCCGAAATCTTCTCCTCTCCACCGGGCGTGAGCACGGCCTGGCCGTCTGCGAAGCTTCCGCGCAACACGCGCACGAGCGAGAGCTTGCCGCCATGAGCCGTATGTATCGTGCGGATGACGCGCGCGAGCGGCGCGCCCTTCTCCGCGATTCCGAGGCGCGTCCGCGCCTCGGAGACGCCCGGCGCCTCGTGGCGCAACGCCTTCAGCAGCCGGGTCACTCCGGCGCCGCGCAAAGCCGAGCCAAAGAAGAGCGGCGCGATGACGCCCGCCCGCAGCTCCTTCGAGAGATCGTCGAAGACCTGGTCGCGCGGCGGCTCGATGTCGCTGATGAGTTCCTCCATGAGCGCGTCGTCATAATCGGCGAGGCGCTCAAGCATCGAGTAACGCTCGGCTTTCTCCTCCTCGGCGTCGCCCGAAGGAATCTCCACGACCTCCGAGGGCGCATGCTCGCGATAGACATAGGCGCGCTCGAGCGCGAGGTCGATGAAGCCGACGGCGAGGCCGTTCTTCCAGATCGGCATCTGCCGCGCAAGCAGCGGCGTGCGCGAGGCGGGCTGCAACAAAGCGAGCGTCTCGCGCACGCCGACGCTCGCCTGGTCGATCTTGTTGACGAACAGGAAGCGCGGAATGCGCAGCTCTTCGAGCTCGCGCAGAATCAGCTGCAACGCGAAGATCTTGCGCTGGTCAGCCTCGCAGACGACGATCGCCGCGTCGCACAGCGGCAGCGTCCGTCGCGCCTCTTGCGCGAATTCCAGCGAGCCGGGAAGATCGATGAAAGTGTATTGGTCGCCGAGATAGTCGGCGTGGCCGATGTTGGCCTCGACGCTCATCTGATGCGCGCGCGCCTCCGGCGAGAGATCGCCGAGCGTCGTTCCTTCGCGGGCGGCGCCAGCCCGGGTCAGCAGCGCCTCGAACAGCTTGGTCTTGCCGCTCTGGAAGGGGCCGATCAGCGCGATGAGCCGCGGCCCCTCCTGTCTGACGCCGTGGGAATTGCCTTGACCGGACATGGCGCGCTCCTCCTTCTCGTCGGAGCCTGATTTATCGAACCCTTCGCCGGCTCCGTTATCGGATCGTCCCACCGGAAGCGCGCGAGCGCAAGACTAAAACGAGCCCTGTCGATAACACATGATATGTCCGGAATAGGTAGCAGACGATTTGTCCGGTTTTGGCCGGGGGAATCGGGATGCTGCCGGAGGTTCGGATGGCTCGGATCGAGGATGCGATCGGGCTTTGCCGCAAGAAGAAGCTG
>DATHCI010000115.1:0-11170 GCA_035319645.1 Methylocystis sp.
GACAGGTCGACGCCGGCGATGAGCGTCAGGAACTCCTGGCGCTGGCTGTCGGGAAAGCGCGCGTAGAGGTCGGAGATCGCCGCCACGTCGCGCGCGACGCTGGCGGAGAGGCGGTCGGTGATCGCCTCCCAGTGGCGCTGCATGTAGACATAGGCGACCGCCGACTGCAGCAGGACGATCGGCAGGATGACGATGAGCAGCGCGCGCGCGTAGAGCCCCTTGGGCATCCGGTCGTGCAGCCAGCCGGCGAAAGCGCGCCACACGCGCCGCGGCGCGGCAATGGCATGGATCACGTCGACGTTCATGGCGCGCCCCCCGGCTGGATCTCCCCCGTCGCGACGAGGCGGTAGCCCCGTCCGCGCACGGTCTGCAGGCAGTGCGCGGCGCCCGGAAGCTTGCGGCGCAGCCGCGCGATCTCCACGTCAACGCTGCGCTCGCTGAGCTCCGAGCCCACCCGCAACGCCAGGCGCTGACGCGAGACGACGCCGTTCTCCTGCGCGAGAATGCGCAGCAGGTCGCGCTCGCGCGAGGTGAGATGCACCGGCTCGCCGCGCAGCATCAGCACCCCATGCGCCATGTCGAAGCTGAAGGCTCCGAAGCAGGTCGCGCTGCGCGCGAGGTCGCGCGCCGCCTGCCGCGTCCGCCTGAGGATGCTCGCGATGCGCAGCGAGAGCTCACGCGGTTCGAACGGCTTGCCGAGATAGTCGTCGGCCCCGGTTTCAAGCCCTTCGACGCGCGCCTTGGTCTCGGATCGCGCCGTGAGCATGAGGATCGGGACCCCGGACGCCGCCGCGCCGCTCGCGCGCAGCCGCGCGGCGAAAGCAAGGCCGCTCTCCCGCGGCATCATGACGTCGAGCACGACGAGGTCGAAGACGAAATCGCCGAGACGCGCCTCGGCTTCTGCGGCGTCCGCCACTGCGCTGACCCGATAGCCCTCGCCGGTCAGGAAGCGCGACAGCAGATTGCGGATGCGCCTGTCGTCGTCCACGACGAGGAGATGGGGCGCATCCTCCGCGGGCAGGCTCGCCTCCGTCATGGATCCTCTCGTTCGCCCCCCGGGGCGGCGCGCTTATCAAGAAACTCACGCGGCCACGGGCGAGAGGGACCCCCACCCCGGCCCTCCCCCTTGCAGGGGGAGGGGGCGTCAGCCGCTCGGGCTCATCCTCCGAAGAGGATAGCCGCGGCGCCTCAGTCCTCCCTCCCCCTGCAAGGGGGAGGGCCGGGGTGGGGGTCGACATGTCCTCCCGAAAAGCCGTCTCGACTCCGCGCCCGGCCGTTTCATTCATCCGGAGTGCGCGCCGCGAATGGGAACTCACCCGGGCGCGGAATCTAGCTCTTGGCGACGCCCTTGCGCAACCCCGGCGCGCCCCATAGAAGGGTCGGCGGAACCTTTCCCGGCCGGGCGGCGAAAAGACATGCGCGCAAAGATCCTTAATCTCAAATCCCTACCGGCGGCGATTGCAATCGCGCTGTGCCTTTCCGTCGCAGCGGTTGCGCAGCCGGGGCGCTCGCTGCTCGAGTCCAAAGAGTCGCTCTACAACAACATTTACATCTATCAGGCGGATAATCTGGTCTATTTGACCTTCGGACACAACAAGCGTCTCTACACCGAGAGCATCTACAACGCCCTCGACGACCGCGAGCTGCCGGTGCCCTACACGCGCTTCATGACGGTGGGCCTCGCCTATGCGCGCAACGCCGACCACATCCTGGAGATCGGCTTCGGAGGCGGGCGAACCGCCTGGTATCTGCACCGCTTTCTGCCGAACTCGCAGGTGACGTCGGTCGAGCTCGACCCCGACGTGCTTGCGCTCGCCAAAAAATATTTCGGCGTCAAGGACGAGCCCAACTTCAGCGTCGCGACGAGCGACGGGCGGCTTTATCTCAAGAAGTCGACGCAGACTTACGACGTCATCATGGTCGACGCCTATCGCGGGCCCTTTGTGCCGTTCCATCTGCTGACCAAGGAGTTCTACGATCTGTTGAAGAGCCGGCTCGCGCCGGGCGGCGTGCTCGTGCAGAACATCGAGCCGTCGACGATGCTGTTCGATTCGGCGGCCGCGACGATCGGCGCGGTCTTCGCGCACGAGGACCTCTATCTTTCCGAGGGAAACGTCGTGATGGTCGCCTATGACGGCGAGTCCGCGACGCGCAAATCTCTCGAGGAGAAGGCGAGCCTGCGGCAGAAGGACTATGCGCTGCGCTATGATCTCGTCGAGATGCTGGCGCATCGCCAGCCGCTCGACTCTTCCGAAGCCGTGGACAGGAGCGCCAAGATCCTGACCGACGATTTCGCGCCGGTCGAGACGCTGAAGGCGATCGAGAAGCGAAACCGCAAGTGGGCCGAGCCTTGAGCAAGCCCTTCGCGCTCTCGATCATCTACGGCAACGCCTTCATCCTCGGGGCCATCGTCATGGGCTTCGAGATGCTTTCGAGCCGCTACCTCTACCCCTATTTCGGCGGCGGAATCGGGACCTGGGCGGGCCTCATCTCGACGGTGCTCGGCGCCTTGACGATCGGCTACTTTCTTGGCGGCGTCCTCATCGACCGCCATCCGTCGTCGAAGATCACGGCCATCGCAACGGGCCTTGCTGCGCTCTATCTGTCCGGCCTGCCGCTAGGCGCCGACCCGACGATCGCCTTCATCGAGACGAGCTATGGCGACGGTCCGCTGCCGATCCTCGTCGCTTCCGCCGCGCTGCTGCTCGTCCCGCTATCGGCGCTCGGCATGTTCTCGCCGATCGCGATCAGGCTGCTGATCCGCTCGATGCATGAGAGCGGACGCGTCGCCGGCGCGGTTTACGGGATCTCCACGCTCGGCAGCATCTTCGGCACGCTGTTCACGACCTTCGCCCTCATCCCTGCGTTCGGGTCGCGCGCGATCACCTATCTCTTCGCTGGCCTCCTGCTCGTCTGCGCCCTGTCGCTGCTGTTCACGCCAACCGAAACGGAGGCGCGCGCATGAAACTCTATCCCGAGCGCCGCGCGCTTCGACGCGCCGCGGCCGGCGCTCTCGCGCTTCTCTTCGCGACGGTCCCGGCGCTCGCGGAGACGAGCGGCCGCGAAGCGCCGCAAAAGTCTTTCAGCGGCGCGCGCGCCATGAAGGACATTGCGACCCAGCTCTCCTTTGGGACGCGCGCGCTGAACGCGCCCGGTCATGGCAAGGAAATCGATTTCATCAAGGCCGAGCTCTCGCGGCTCGGCGCGACGGTGCTGCTGCAGGAAGGCGAAGTCCCGGGGGCAGGGGGCGCGCCGCAGCCCATCGTCAATATCGTCGGGCGTTTCGATCCCGACAATCCAAATCGGGTCATCGTCGGCACGCATTACGACAGCATCATTCGCGCCTACGCGGACACGAAGGATCCGCAAGGCGAAATGCCGGGCGCGAACAATTCCGCCTCGGGCGTGGCGCTGCTGCTCGAGACCGCGCGCAGCCTGCACGCCGCAGCGGCGCGTCCGCCCGTCGGGGTCGATTTCGTCTTCTTCGACGGCGAGGAGGGGCCGCTCGCGCTCGGCGCGGGCGATCCGAACTGGCGCGCGCTGGGCTCGCCTTATTTTGCCGCCCGCCTCGGCGACTTCTATCCGCAGGGCAAGCCGGCCAAGGGCGTCGTCTTCGACATGGTCTGCTATAGCGGCATGGTCCTGCGTCCGGAGGCGCATTCGCTGCGCTTCGCGCCGCAGGAGACGCGCAAGTTTTGGGAGATCGGCGGCAAGATCGCGCCGACGAAATTCTCCTCGACCGCGACGGGGGGAATCTTCGACGATCAGGTGGCCCTGAGCCAGGCGGGGGCGCCGAGCATCCTCGTCATCGGCTTTCAATATGACCCCTGGTTCAACACGACCCAGGACACGATCGACAGATGCGCGCCCTCGAGCCTCGAGGCCGTGGGCCGCACGTTGCTGAGCTATCTCTACGCGCCTTGAGCACAAGCGTCGCGAGGCGAGGACGCGGCGCCTTCATGCTGAGGAGCGCCGGGAAGGCGCATCTCGAAGCATGAGCCAAGGGCGAATCCTCTCCGCTGCGGAGGAGCGCATCCTTCGAGACGCTCGGCTCACGGGGCTCCTCAGGATAAGGAGCCCGATCGCCCTGCGCCCCCGCGCGGCGATATTGACAGGCTTTTGACCGCTGGCTAGTGCTTGCCGCCGACGTCGAACGCGAGAATTCGGCGCTTTTCCGGAGAAACGCCGATGTCCTTG
This sequence comes from Methylocystis sp., assembly GCA_035319645.1. GTDB lineage: Bacteria > Pseudomonadota > Alphaproteobacteria > Rhizobiales > Beijerinckiaceae > Methylocystis. The sequence continues at coordinate 4,198 of DATHCI010000115.1, forward strand.
CCGCCCTTCGACCAGCGCGATGGCCATATTTGGCTCGACGGCGCGCTTGTCCCCTGGCGCGAGGCGAAGACGCATGTTCTCTCGCATGGCCTCCATTACGCTTCTTGCGTTTTTGAGGGCGAGCGCGCCTACGGCGGCAAAATCTTCAAGTCGCGCGAGCACAGCGAGCGCTTCCGCCGCTCGGCGCAAATCCTGGACTTCGAGATCCCCTATAGCCTCGAGGAGATCGACGCGGCCAAGGACGCCGTGGTCAAAGCCAATGGCTTCGAGAACTGCTACGTGCGGCCAGTCGCCTGGCGGGGCAGCGAGATGATGGCGGTCGCGGCTCAGAACTCGACGATCCATGTGGCGATCGCCTGCTGGGACTGGCCCAGCATGTTCGACGTCGAAACCAAGATGAAGGGGATCAGGCTCGACATCGCCGAATATCGCCGCCCCGACCCCCGGACGGCGCCCGCTCTCGCCAAGGCCGCCGGCCTTTACATGATCTGCACGATCTCGAAGCACCGGGCCGAGCGTCGCGGCTATGCCGACGCGCTCATGTATGACTGGCTCGGGCGCGTCGCGGAATGCACCGGCGCGAACGTCTTCTTCGTCAGGGACGGCGCGCTGCACACGCCGATCGCGGACTGTTTCCTCGACGGCATCACGCGCCGCACTGTCATCGATCTGGCGCGGCGGCGGGGGCTCGACGTGATCGAGCGCCGCATCATGCCCGAGGAGATGGCGCAGATGACCGAGTGCTTCATCTGCGGCACGGGCGCCGAAGTGACGCCGGTGCGCGAGGTCGGTCCCTACACATTCGCGCCCGGAACGATCTCGCGCGACCTGATCGAGGATTTCGCGCGCGCCGTGCTACTCTGAACGCTTTCTCACGGCGCGCGCGTATTCACCGCTTAGCGACAATCCCTCGCGCAGCGCGAGGAGCCGGGCCGCGGGTGAACCCCTCCATTTCGAGCGCCATCGACATAGATCACATGCGGATCGTCTGCTGATGGCGCGGCCACGTTGATGATCGTGGGCTGATAGGCGACCGTCGGAACCCGCTGCAACGGAATCGGCAGGCGCTCATAGGCGGACGGCGGCGCGAGGTTGAGCGCCGGCGGATAGCCGGTAAACCCGTCGTAGACCGCCGGCCTCCCTTGGGCATAGTCGGAGCCGTCGCCGTAGTCGTAGCCGGAATCGGGATAATAGACGCCGCCGCCGCCCCAGTAGCCGCCATTGCCGTTGTTGCACCCGCCGTACTCGCAACCGCGCCGACGGGCGAAGCGGCCCTCACGACGGAGATTGGGCCAGGGATGATAGTATCCCCCATGGCCGCTGTAGCCGAAGCCATAGTCGTTACGCTCGCCGCCATAGCCGCCAGAACCGCCCTCGAAGCCGCCGTATCCCAGACTTCCGCGATCGGGAACCCAGTGCTGACCGAGGCCGGGGCCAAAGCCGCTGCCCCCCTCCCAGCGGCCGCCCGTGTTGTCGGCGCCGCCTCCGTTGTAGCCGCCGTGATGGCGCGCGCCGTTCCGGAAGTGCTGAGGCAGAAGAGGAAGCGGCGCGGAAGGCCTCACGCCCGAGGAAAAGCCTCCGCCCCGGCTTCCCCACGCCAGCGCGTCGCCCGCCGTCGTCGCGGCGGCGAGCGCCAGGAGGGCCGTCGCGGCGGTTCGAAGCCGAAGAAATTGTCGCATGTGCCCGCCCTCTCGTCTCGTTTTGAACCACACCCGGCTCAGCCGGGCGCAATCCGCACGAATTCGGGACGCTTCGTCCCCGTCTTGACGAATTAGGGCAAAAGGGGGGCCGCGCCCGTGGCTCCTTCAGAGGCGGCGGCTTTTTTTTGAGGGCTGAAGGAGAGGTCAGGCGCCGAGCCGCGCTTTTACGGCGTGTTCGGCCAGCGTCTTGCCCAGCGACCAGACGGCGGACGGCGCGTCATGCGCGTCCTTGATCACGGCGTCGAACGAACCGAGCGCCCAGTCGCAGTCGGAGTCGTCGAGATTGAGCGGCGGCAGGAGCTTGATCGTGTGATTGCCGTGTCCCGCGACCTGCGTCAGCACCTTGTGGTCGCGAAACAGCGGGATGCTGATGAGCTGGCAGAAGAGGCCCACGTTGACGGTCTCGAGCAAGCTCCACGCGGCTTTGAGCTTGAGCGATTTCGGCGGCCCGAACTCGACGCCGATCATGAGACCCTTGCCACGGACGTCGTGCACGAATTCATAGCCTTCGGCCATGGTCTTGAAAGCGTCGATCAGCCTCGCGCCCTTGACGGCGGCGTTCTCGATCACGCGCTCGTCCTCGAGCACGTTGAGCGTCGCGACGCCGGCCGCCATCGCCAGGTCGTTCTTCGAGAACGTCGACCCGTGCACGACCGCGCGGTCCATGCGGTCGAACACCTTGTCGAAGATCCACTTCTTGGCGAGCGTCACGCCGATCGGCGCGTGGCCGCCGGAGAGCGCCTTGGCGAGCAGGACCATGTCGGCCTCGACCCCCCAATGCTCGAGCGCGAGGAACCGGCCGGTGCGCCCGACGCCCGTCTGGATCTCGTCGGCGACGAACAGCGTTCCGTATTTCTTGCACAAGTCCGCCGCGCCGCGCAGATATCCCTCGCCCGGGATGTTGACGCCCTTGCCTTGAATGGGCTCGACGAAAAACGCTGCGACGTCGCGGCGCCGCAAGGCGATCTCGAGCGATGCGAGATCGTCGAAGGGAACCTCGCGCGCCTCCGGGAGATGCGGCTCGAAACCCTTCTTGAAGATGGCGTCGCCGTTCATCGACAACGCGCCATAGGTCAGGCCGTGGAAGGCGTGAGCGCAGTGGACGATGGCCGGTCGGCCCGTGGCGCAACGCGCGAATTTGATCGCGGCCTCCACCGCTTCCGCGCCGGAATTGGCGAAGAAGGCCTTGTCGACGAAGGGGACGAGCTTCAAAAGGCGTTCGGCGAGCACGCCGGCAAGGACCGAGACGTCGAACTGCACGAGGTTGGCGCTGTCGCTCATGAGAACGGAGACGAGCGCCTGTCGGATCTTCGGATGATTGCGCCCGAGCGCGAACACGCCCCAGCCGCTCAGCAGGTCGAGATATTTGTCTCCCGCGCGATCGAAGAGATAGGGGCCGACCCCTCTTGTGAAGCCGACGTCATAGCCGATCGTCCTGAGCATGCGCACCATCATCTCATTGAGGTGCTTGCTGTGCAGCGCGTAGCGATCGCCGTCGCGGCGCTCCGCAAGCGCCGCCAGATCATAGCGGTCGTCGGCGCTCGAACTGCTCGTTCCCGCTGAAATCTGCGTCGGCGTAACAGCGTCGCGGGTGATGGTCATCGCATTTTCCGGCATGAGGTCGTTTCGTCGAACGCGGCGCAGCTTTCGCTCCGGAGCCTCCAAAGGCCTCGGGTCCTCGGCCCAGCTGCAGGCTTAGTCGTTAACTTTCCGTCGTTTGCGGCGTGATGTCGCGGCGCCGGCCACAGAAAAGCGCATGCGTCGCTCTTGATCTAGCGGATAAGGGGCGAGCGGTCGAGCGTTTTTGGGAGCGGCGAAGCGCCATGGGCATCGTCCATCCAAGCGAGCGCGACGGGCGCGTGGCGTCTTTCCACAACAAAGCCGTGTCTCGTACAAAAACGAGGTTGGACGAATCGCGGCTAATGCTATCCTAACTTCAATGATTCGTTGGTTCCGCCGAGAGTTCGAAGGGCATGCGGCGGCGCGCGGACAGAGCGTCTTGCAAAGGATATACCCACGGGAGCGGTCAGTTGGAAGCGAAGTCGAATTTTCAAGGAGACTTGGGCGCGTCTTCCGCCGCTCTGGAGGAAGACAAGGTCGAACTCGAGCTGGTCGAGGTCTCCGGAGTCATAAAATGGTTCGACGTCGCCAAGGGCTATGGCTTCGTCGTTCCGGATGACGGCGCGGCGGACGTGCTGTTGCACGTCACCACGCTCCGTCGCAGCGGTTTCCACTCCGCTCAGGAGGGCGCGCGCATCGTCTGCGAGGCGCATCGGCGCGCCAAGGGGATGCAAGCCTTTCGCGTGATCGCGATGGACGAGTCGACGGCCGTCCATCCGTCTCAATCCGCGGCAGGGCGAACGCATGTGCAGGTCACGCCGACCGGCGGCTATGAGATCGCCATCGTGAAGTGGTTCAACCGCGTGAAGGGGTTCGGATTTCTCACGCGCGGCGAGGGGACGGCCGACATCTTCCTGCACATGGAGACGGTGCGCCGCTACGGACTTGCCGAGCTCAAGCCGGGCGACAGCGTGCTGGTGCGCTATGGAGACGGCCCGAAAGGCCTCATGGCCGCGGAAGTGCGCTCGCTGGAGGGCAAGGGACCCGCGTCGCATTGACGCGCCGTCCCGACCCGGGATCGAATTTCACTCAAATGGCCGGCTGCAGCGTCTCGCCGCTTGTGAGCGGCGAGACGGCGTGTTAGCGAAGGCCGCGAGCAGAGGGCTCGGACCTGCGCCGAGCCTTCTTCATGCCGGGGTATAGCGCAGCCTGGTAGCGCGGAAGTTTTGGGTACTTCAGGTCGCAGGTTCAAATCCTGCTGCCCCGACCATATCCATTGGGGCGGCGCCCTTCGAGGAGCTGGGACGGCGGAAGATCTCATGAGCGCAAAAATATTCTGTCCTGCGCCAAGGGCGACGCAATCGGCGCCCGGCGAGGGCAAGACCTGGGTGCTACGCTACGACCCGGCTTCGCCGCGCACGCTGGATCCGCTCATGGGCTGGACCTCTTCGTCCGACATGAAGGCGCAGATCGGGCTGAAATTCGCCACCAAGGAAGAGGCGATCGCCTACGCCGAGCGCCAGGGCGTCGCGTATCGCGTCGAGGAGCCGAAGCCGGCGCTCGCGTCGCGTCGGCTGGTCTCCTACGCCGACAATTTCAAGACCACGCGCATCGGGCCCTGGACGCACTGAGGATCTCGACTCCATAGCTCAGCCGGATAGAGCAACTGCCTTCTAAGCAGTAGGTCGCAGGTTCGAATCCTGCTGGGGTCGCCACTCTTGCCGGCCGTCGGCGCGGATTTCTGTTACGAATGACGCCGTGGCGAGCGTTGGCGGCAGTCGAGGCGCAAGATGGCGATGAGCAACAGCGAGCGGCAGGCCCGCTGGCGCGCGCGACTCAAGGCGCGGGCCGAGCGCAATGGCGTCGAAGCCGTGTTTCGCGAGCACATGCGCAGCGTGCTGCTGAAGGAGGAGCGCTTCGCTGACTGCGCCGACGAGGAGGAACTGCGCGTAAAGCTCGCCGCGGCCGATTCGCTCCTGGCGCAGAGCGACGAGAAGCTCGTCGAGGTTTTGAACGCTTTGATCTTCGCCTGGCACGACGAGGAATGCTTGGCGTTGAGCACGGTCCGGCGCGAGGCGCCGGCGCCCCGGCGTCAACATCGCCACGAGCCTATTGACCCACGCGCGCCAAGCCGTAGACTCCGTCTTAGGACTCCGTAGCTCAGCTGGATAGAGCAACTGCCTTCGAAGCAGGAGGTGGGGGAGATTGAACGATCGGTTCAAAACTGCACGCCAAGGGTTCCGACCCCGCACCAGATCGGCGGAATCCAAAAAAATTCCCGGAATTCATCCTACCCTCGGTCGGTCTTTGCGCCGCTCGCCGTCTCCCGAAACACCCGCTCGGCCCCGGCGGCGCGCAAGGCCTCCACCTGCGCGTCAACGCTCCGACCGTCGGTCGGGACTCGCGCGTAGCGGTAAATCATCCTTCGCCTTCCGAAAGCAAGTGCGCCATGCTCTCGACGAAGCGCGTTGCGATCTCGATCGCCTGTTCGGCTTCGGCAATGCTGACGCCCGCCTCGTGGCCAATGGCGTAATCGGCGGTTTCCTTGAAAGTGTAGGCGCGGGCAAGGAAAGTCGGAAACTCCCGCTCGATGCGTGGATCGTCCTTCGCAAGCCGGGAAAACTCGCTGCGAACCCCGCTATGCGTCTTGGCGGCCTTGCCAGTGTTGTCGAACACGAAGGCTTGCGCGGCATGGTAGGCGGCCAGATAGGCCGCGCGGCCTGCGGCTTGGGAAAGCTCGCTAGCCGCGACGATCCGTGCCTCTTTGAGCGCCTGACGCGCCTTGGTGATATAAGCGGCGGCTTCTGGTCGCTTCATAGATCGAGGCCATCGCGCCGGAGTTCGTGCATCAAGGGCGTCCGCGCCTCGTATTCCCCGGCGGAAAAGGGCAGGGCGTTGATGACGGCCCCCGTGTCGTAAAGGATATCCGTCTCGATCTCGGCCAAGCGCCCGCTCTCCTGCCAAAGACTGTCCGGCTGCCGCAGAAACACGGCAATGTCGTAATCGGAGTCCGCTCGCGCGTCGCCACGCGCGCGGGAGCCATAGAGGACGACGCGCTCAAGGCGCTCGCCGTAAACCTCGCCGAGCGCCGCGCGGAAGCGGGAGAGGATCGGATCGTTGTTGGTTTGGGTCGCCATGTTCGCAATCTCCGGGTGCTGCCAATGATGCCACGAACCCGCCCCCTGCGGCGCGGGAAAACAGGCCCCATTTTACACCGGACTTTTGAGACATGAAAGCCCTTTGAAATCAGCAACCTGATTTTGGTGCGAAAGTTTTGAATTCTGCACACAGGTGCCAAAGACCATGCTGCTGCATGCGAAGGACACATGGGATTTGCCATTTTTCCATTTTAGCTTACATAATATATCCGAATCGGACTCTAATAGGATCACACTATGTCAGATATGGATGCGGCCGAGTTGGGTGAGGCCTTGGCCTACCTCGGCCTTGATCAGCCAGAAGCGGCGCAGTTGCTGGGGGTTGCACCCCGGACGCTGCGGCGCTGGCTTCTCGAAGGGGAAGAAATACCTGGGCCCGCGATTGCAGCCCTGCGTGCTTGGCGAGCGATGCACAGCCGCAATATGAACTGGAAGCCCGATGCACAGTCGCTCTTCCAAGACGATCAGGATCAAATCGCCAAGTATCGCAGGCACATTGTCGAGCTGGATGCGGCATTCAAACGCGTCGAAACACGCGGCGGCCCTCAGTCTCAA
>DATHCI010000116.1:0-26280 GCA_035319645.1 Methylocystis sp.
CGCGAGCCGCGGCGCCCTCACGCTCTCGCAAAGCGAGCCAATTATTCAAAATCAGCCGTTCAAGACCGCAGCAACCCGTCCAAAGCTGGCCGCGTTTGAGAAATCCAGGCTAAGCGCCCCCCCGGGGAGGAGCGGCGGTTCGGCCAGCCAACCTCTAGCTTTGCGAAGTTTGAGGAGAACGCAATGAACAGATGGATTTGGGCGGCTGTCGCTCTGTTCTTTCTCTTAATCGGCGTGTTCAGTTTCTCCCGCGAAGATGTCGGAGAAGGGGTTATTGTTTATAATATCGGACCTCTCCATTTCAGCTATCGTAGTCATGAGGTCGTTTTGCCGACTGAAGGCACCGTCCCTCCAGTGAGGAGACTCGATATTGCTGGAGTGCAGCCAGGGCGAACTGAATTGCTGTTGAGTTTTATCTTTAGGAATAGAGAATCAGCTCTTATGCTGACACAGGTTTTAATGGCGTGTGTAATATTAATTACCCTGTTTTCATTTCTAGGGGAGAGCGCGCCAGAAGGTGAGGGGGGCGCGGGTGTAGCCGCTCCGCAACGCAGGCGGCCTCCAATTCGGCCAAAGGTATTTCGCATACTAAGTATCACTTTGGCGTCTGTTTTGGGAGTTGTTCTGCTGTTCTTTCTGTGGTCGGACTCCCGGATCGCGGCGGGAGAGGCGGTCGTCGCCCCGCCGGAGTCGGCGTGCATCCCTAAGCGAGATAACGCAAAAGCAGCCGTCATTCTAATCCATGGATGGAACGGCGATAACAACAGTTGGCTCAAATTCCCGAAATTGCTATGCCAAGATGAAGATTTGCTTGAAATGGAAATCTTTCTTGTCAACTATCCGACCTACATGGCCTCAAGTCAATTTAATATTCACCAACTTTCGCGCTGGCTAACACAAAAATTTTTCTCAGGCACCATCCGCAACTTCCAAGAATTACACATCATCGCGCACAGTATGGGCGGGCTTGTTGCACGAACCATTTACCTGAATGATACGAAGACCGCATCAAGAATATTATCTATTGTTTCTATTGCTAGCCCTTACGAGGGAGCAGGCCTTGCTCAGCTTGCGCAGGCACTAGGAATAACAGGAATAAGAATAAGTAATGACTACACAAAGGATCTGGCTCCTAATTCGGATTTTGTCAATGAGCTGGCTGACCGTTGGACCGATCAAGACCCAAAGCCAATGACTTATTGCTTCGCCAGCAAGATGGACGAGGTCGTGTCCGTCTTGAGCGCGACGAGGCAATGTGATTGCACATCTAAATATCCTCAGTGGGGCCACATAGAGATGGTCAAACCAGAGTCGAGCACAGACGATAGATATGTTATGCCGGTTCGGGCGCTAAAGAATGTCATTGCTGCCCATAAGCTTGCCCCCTCAATGAACCGGCCAGCATGTTGGTGAAGTCGCCCAGTCCGACGGGTACCGTTGCATTAACCCGGTTGGGGCGAAAATTCTCAAAATCGCCCACTGATTTTGTGGGCGCTTCTGGGCTCGCTTTGGCCGATTTTCCGCCAATGCAACAGTGCCCGTTGCAGACGCCTGCATAGGAAAATCCCATGTCTCTATCCCCAGCCCTAATTGAAGCCTAGTATCAACGACTTAGCCATACGCGCGAGTGGCGGTTCCTGACCTGCCCCGAGAGGAATATCAACTCGTCGTCGGTCGCTCTAATAACGATCAACCCCGGCGGCGCGGCTTTTGAACCACCTATATGGTCTGTCGAAGCTGGAAGTGCGTATGTAACAGAAAGTTGGAAGCCATGCGCTCCAGGGCAGGAAAACCTACAACGGCAGGTTCAACGAATGTTTCAGGTGATGAATATAGGTCCAGAATACGTATTAAGCGTCTATTTCGTACCCTTCCGCTCACAGAGTTGGGATGACCTACCTTATAAACCTGACTCGATCGAATTTGGCTTACGTATTTGGCGAGATGTCTTAAAACGGGTGGCCGTCCACACGATTATCGCGTTTGGGAAAGAGATTTCGCCACATATGATAGATATTTTGGACGGCGCGCGTATTGAGGCGCGTCATTCCGCCGGGTGGGGTACTGAAATTATCGATAAATATCGCTTTGGTCCACGTGGGCGCTTGATTGTGTTATCGCATTTATCACACTTCAAGCTGTTCAGCAAACCACAGTCAGAAGCCGCATTCCGCTTTGCCTTAGAACAAGGCGGCGAACTAGCTTCGGCACAAACCGCGGCAACCTATCGCCGTGAGGGCATAATCAGGAAGTTAGTTAGTGGAAATCTAAAACAAATTGGCAGCAAGAGTCACCTGCGGTTTGAATGCGACCGCGACGGAATGATCATTACAGATTATGAAAGGGCCGTATACCGAGCGCTGGGCGAAGCCGAAGCAAAAAAAATGCAAAGCCCATCTTAAATGGGATAGCGACCGCCATTTCATTCGCATCGAGCAATGACGCATCACGAGAGAAAATGGCTGCATGGTGCCTCTCTGTCGCGTGAGGCCCATCGCGACCGAAGCGCGCGCATCTCTCAAAAATGACGCGACTTTTCAAGCCAAATTCGCGTTGCAAAAATGTTGATTAACGACACAGAGCGATCCAGCTCGGCGGAGCGCTTAACTTGACGCCTTCCAGGCCCGCTGGCCGTTTGCTTTCGGGCTCGAAGGCTCAAAATCAGCCGAGAGTTCAATATAGTCCACTCCGACCGTAACCCTGTCACGGTAACCCGGATATGAGGCTGGTTACGCACTCGACAAAACGGCGCGCTGTGTGGAGCGCCTCACGGGCGCGTTCGTGGCTCACTTTCGAAGCCGGGCCGGTTTCGTAATCGGCGACGCCTTTGAGACTGTAAGCATGGCCAAGGAACGGAAGCCCGCGAGATATGCGGCGCGACCTGCCTCGTCTGGCCAATGACGCGCGTCGAGCAACTCTTGCGCCTTCGCTAGAAATTCTTGCGTCTTCCCGAAAAATGCGTCCGTCTCCGGCTTCATAAATCGACGCCTTCCCGGCGGATTTCGTGCATGAGCGGCGTGCGCTCATTATAAGCATCCGCGCGATAAGGCATGGCGTGAATGAACTCGCCGGTTTCTTCAAGAATAGCCGCGCTAACGTCGGCGAGACGGTACCTCTCCGCGATACGGTCAGGCATGTCGCCGTGCAGAAACACGGCAATGTCATAATCGGAATCCGTTCGCGCGTCGCCGCGCGCGCGAGCCGAATAGCACGACCCGCGCCACGCGGTCGCCATAGAGCTCATGCACGGCGGCGCGGAAGCGTTCAAGAATTGGGTCGTCAGGCGCTGTCGTAGCCATCTGAATTTTATAGCATATCTGAACAAGAACGTCCACCTGCGGCCGCACGGGCCGTCGGCCACGCGCCTCGCCTCTTGCAATCGACCGGCGCGCTTGGGCGCCACCCCGCCGCCTCGACATCAACCCTCGGCGACGCTAAGACCAGCCGCTCCTTCCGATCCGCCGTCGAGCCATCGCCATGGCGGCGTAACGCCTCAGACGACCGCCCCCCGCAATGGCCCAGGATCCGCCCGCCGCGCCGCCCGATTTCGTCCGCTCCGCGGCGCAGGGCCCCGCGCGCTTCGCGCTGACCGGCGCCTGGACGCTGCTGGCCTCGCGCCGGCTCGAGGAGAAGGCCGCCGAGCTCGCCGCGCAGGCCCAGGAGGCCGGCGGCGCGGTCTTCGACTTCAGCCGCGTGGCGCGGCTCGACACCGCCGGCGCCTTCGCCCTCAACCGGGTTCGGACCGAGCTTGCGAAAGCGGGCTTCGTCGGCGAATTCGCCGCGGCGACGCCGGAGCAGCAGCTCCTGCTCTCCGAAACCCTGCTGCGCGGCGAGGTCCGGCCCCCGCCGCCGGGCGAAAATTTCCTGTTCGATCTTTTGGCCGACCTCGGCGAATCATTCGTCGGCGGCCTGCGCGAGACGGCGCATGGCGTGAGCTTCCTCGGCGAGTTCGTCGTGACGCTCGGCGCGCTGGCGCTGCGCCCCGGACGCTTCCGGCTCACCTCGCTCGTCTACCAGATGGAGAACATCGCCTTCCGCGCCATTCCCATCGTCACGCTCATCAATCTCTCTGTCGGGGCCATCGTCGCGCAGCAGGGAATCTATGAGCTGTCGCGCTTCGGCGCCGCGTCGTTTTCCGTAGACCTCATCGGCATATTGGTGCTGCGCGAGCTCGGCGTGCTGCTGACCTCGATCATGATCGCCGGGCGCTCGGGATCGGCCATCACCGCCGAGCTCGGGTCCATGGTCATGCGCGAGGAGATCGACGCGCTGCGGTCCATGGGGCTCTCCCCGATGGAGGTGCTCGTCGCGCCGCGCATCCTGGCGCTCACGCTGTCGCTGCCCATGCTCACCTTCGTCGCCGACATGGCGGCGCTGTTCGGCGGTCTTCTCGTCTCCTGGGGCTATGGCGGGACGAGCCCCGCGGCGTTCCTGGCGCTGCTGCAGAGCGCGATCAAAGTGCGCCAGTTCCTCGTCGGCCTCATCAAGGCCCCGTTCATGGCGCTCGTGATCGGGCTCATCTCCGCGCAGGACGGCTTCGCCACCCAGGGTTCCGCCGAGTCGCTCGGCCGCCAGGTCACCGCCGCCGTCGTCAAGAGCATCTTCATGGTCATCATTCTCGACGGGCTGTTCGCAATATTCTTCACCGCCATCGACTTTTAGCCATGGAGGTCCGGCAGGCTGAGCCCATGAGCGATTCGCCCGATATCGTCATCAGCGCGCGCGACATCGTCGTGGCCTTCGGCGAGCGCCGCGTGCTCGACGGTGTGAGCCTCGACGTCCACAAGGGAGAGGTGCTCGGCTTCGTGGGCGGCTCGGGCCAGGGTAAATCCGTGCTGACGCGCACGATCCTCGGCCTCGTCAGGAAGCGCTCGGGCTCAATTCGGGTGTTCGGCCAGGATCGCGACGCGGTCTCCGCCGCCGAGCTGCGCGCGCTCGAGCAGCGCTGGGGGGTGCTGTTCCAGAACGGCGCGTTATTCTCCGGGCTAACGGTCAGGCAGAACATCCAGATGCCCATGCGCGAGAACCGTTCGATCTCCCAGCGCTTCATGGACGAGCTCGCCATGCTGAAACTCCAGCTTGTCGGGCTGGCGGCGGACGCCGCCGACAAATTTCCGTCGGAATTGTCGGGCGGTATGGTGAAGCGCGCCGCGCTCGCGCGGGCGCTGGCGCTCGATCCGGAGCTCCTGTTCCTCGACGAGCCGACCTCCGGGCTCGACCCGATCGGCGCCGCCGACTTCGACGAGCTGATCGGAACCCTCCAGAAGACCTTGGGGCTGACCGTGTTCATGGTGACGCACGATCTCGACAGCCTCTATTCGATCTGCGACCGCATCGCCGCGCTCGCGAACGGCAAGGTCATCGGCTCGGGATCGATCGCGGAGCTGCTCGCTTCCGACGAGCCTTGGCTTCGCGCCTATTTCCACGGCGTCCGCGGCGAGCGGCTCACGGGCCTCGCGCGGCGAGCCCCCGGCTGAGGACCCAAGATGGAAACGCGCGCCAATTTCGCGCTCATCGGCCTGTTCGCGCTCGCGGTCGTGTTCGCGAGCTTCGCCTTCATCTATTGGGTCGCCGGCGCGAGCGGCGGAGTGGGCATGAACACCTATGAGCTCGTGGTGCGTGGATCGGTCGAGGGACTGACGACCGGCAGCGCCGTACAATTCAACGGACTGAAGGTCGGCGAGGTCAAGAGCCTGGAGATCGACCGCGAGGATCCGAGCCTTGTCGACGTGCTCATCGACGTCGACAAGCGCACGCCCGTCAAAGCCGACACGCGCGCGCGGCTCGACGTGCGCGGGCTGACCGGCGTGGCCTATGTCGCGCTCGTCGGCGGCACGCGCGAGGCCGCGGACCTCAAGCCGCGCCCCGGCGAGAAATATGCGCGCATCGCCGCCGAGCGCTCGGAGATCCAAGACCTTATGGAGAACGTGCAGAAGCTCGCGCTGAAAGCGACGGCCACTCTCGACCGGCTCGACAAATTCCTCGAGACGAATTCAGACGACCTCTCGCGGACGATCAAGAACATCGAGGCCTTCAGCCAGACGCTCGCCGACAATCGCGATAACGCCGCTGGGATTTTGCGCGACGGCGCCGAGATCGCGCGCTCTCTGAAACCCATAGCCGCGCATGTGGATCATCTGCTCGCCGACGCCGACCGCACCATCAAGGCGCTGGACCCCAAGCAGCTTAAGACGATCACCGGCAATCTCGCCGACGTCTCGACCAACTTCAACCGCTTCTCGGGCAGCGGCCTGCGCCAATATGAGCAACTCGCCGCCGACGCGCGCAAGGCTTTGGAGACTCTCGACCGCGCCGTGCGGAACCTTGAGCGCGATCCCTCGCAGTTCATCTTCGGGCCGAGCGAGAAGGTTCCGCAGGTGGAAGGGAGATAGCGTCACCGGACGCGGCCGCTTCCGACTTGCAATCGTGTCGACCGCAACTGGAACGGACAAAGTGCGCCACTTTGTCGCCTTCGCACGCGGCGCAGAAGCTCCACGATCGACCGCATCTCTCCCCGATCGATTGCGAGGACCGTATCCGCGCCCCTCCCCCTACTTCACCATCCAGACCCCTTTCGTAGCCCAAACCCACGCAAGCTCTGTTCCCCCTCCTGCTACAGGAGTTCCCGGAACAGGATTCTGAGCATCGTTGACGATGGCGGTCGAACCTTCGATTGCCGCAGTCGAAGGAGCCAACGAATTGACGTTTCGGATCGTGGCCGTATCGTCTATTATGACGCTTGGCGAATTTCCGGCAACGCTATAGCAATAAGGGACTCCCCCGCTACATATGTTTTTGTCTATGGCAAGATTGTAAACGCCCGCCCCAGCAACAATTCCACTTTGTACGGCATTGAAGGTGTTGTGATAGATATGTCCGCTCGAATATGGTCCAGTAGCAGAATCTGTAAAGACGACTCCATAACCGTTATTTCCTTGACCATTGATATGATTTCCATAGAACTGGAACCCAGTTTGCTGAGCGATTGCCGCATAGCCGTAAGCATTAGCATTGCCGAGAATAAATAGAGAGTTCGATATAGCAGTATCCATAACATCAGATTGGAGATAAATAGCATATTGAGCGCAGTTGAACTGGCTATTAACGACTTGCAACTGGGCAGGAGAGTCTAGCGGATCATTCTGTGTCGCCAACGGGGTTTGAACAATGCCATTCAAGCCGCCAAAATTAGTGTTGCTAATTGCAGCTCCCTGCCAATAGTCATTGAAATATAGGCCGGCATAACCAAGGGCAAAATAAGAGTTGCTGACATTCAACACATAGGATTCGGCTTGGCCATTTGGCCCCCCCATCTGCACGCCTATACCCTGCATGCCCTGCGACCCAAATATTGTGACATTGCTTACCTGGGTCTGCGAGACGTTAAAAAGCCAAAGGCCGACAGCCCAAAAATTGTTGTTTGTCGACAGGTAATCATCGCCGCGGATGATTAGGTTTGCAAAAGAGTTATTGGAATTTCCAGATGCTACAGCATTTCCTGAACCATTCATTGCTATTGCATATCCGCCACTACCCCTTGTCGTGAGAGTCAGGTCATGAACAGTAACACCCGCCGATGGAGAAGCAAGATTGAAATTGAACGCGTTCGCTCCTCCTGTAGCTTGAACGATTTTCGTGCAGTCAAGACCGCCACCCGCTATTTCCATATGCGCGCCGGCAACGAGGTTCTGATTTAAAGGAGCATCTAACAGGTATATTCCGCACGGAAAAACAATCTTCCCTCCCTGCGACAGGATATTTAAGACAAATTGTATCGGACCAGTTGAAGGGCTCAGGCCGGTTGGATCAACATTGTATTCCATTATGTTTATCTCGATTGGCGCAGCAAAAGCGAATCTCGTGATAAGCAATGGCGCCACCAGCAGCACAGAGAACATTTTGCCACGAATGCGATTGGACAATGTCGGAAACAATGGGAACTTTCGAGGGACGGTTGCCGGCAGCCCATTATGTACCGCCGCGCATTTTTTTCGAAAATCACGGCGGCTTTCTGAATGATGCCCTTGGCAATGGTCGATCATTTGGCAACACCCCGCAGGCTTGAGTACGCCACAGAGTAAGGCTCAGGCCCGATCTCCCTCGGCCTCGAACCGACTTTCGCCAGATCACCCCACTCCCGACGCCGATAGTCGTCCCATTTGACAGGATTGACAATACAAAATGTCCGCGGTCTTCACACCTTTTGTGGGCGCGCCATCCGACTATCCTCTCATGGCGGCGGAGATCGGCCGGTCGCTCGGCGCGTCTATGGGGCTGGTCGTCGACGAGTGGCGCGGCGTCGCCGGGAGGCTGCGCTCACCGGCAGGCGCTTCACCATCCGTGGCATAGAGGGAATGCGTCGCCGGCGTCGGGCATCGCGCCGAAATCGAACCCCGCCCTGGCCGACTTTGCGACGCTTTAGGCCGGTGCTATAGCCCGAGCCTTCCCCAAAGGTGACGGAACATGGCCAAAATCAAGGTTGCGAATCCAGTCGTCGAGCTCGACGGCGACGAGATGACCCACATCATCTGGGCCTATATCAAAGAGAAGCTCGTCCATCCTTATCTCGACGTCGACCTCGACTATTACGACCTTTCGATCCAGAATCGCGACGCGACCTCCGACCAGGTGACGATCGACGCCGCCAACGCCATCAAGCGGCACGGAGTCGGGGTAAAATGCGCAACGATCACGCCCGACGAAGCGCGCGTCAAAGAGTTCAACCTCAAGGAAATGTGGAAGTCGCCGAACGGCACGATCCGATTCATCCTGGGCGGCGTCATCTTCCGCGAGCCCATCATCTGCAGGAATGTTCCCCGCCTCGTGCCGGGCTGGACGGCGCCGATCGTCATCGGCCGCCACGCCTATGGCGATCAGTATCGCGCGACCGACTTCAAGGTTCCGGGCAAGGGACGGCTCTCGATCAAATTCGCCGGCGACGACGGCCAGACGATCGAGAAGGAGGTGTTTTCGTTCCCCGGCGCGGGCGTCGCCATGGCGATGTACAATCTCGACGAATCGATTCGCGAATTCGCGCGCGCGACTTTCAATTACGCGCTTTCGCGCAAGTTCCCCGTCTATCTCTCGACGAAGAACACGATTTTGAAAGCCTACGACGGGCGCTTCAAGGATCTGTTCCAGGAAGTGTTCGACGCGGAGTTCAAGCCGGCCTTCGCCGCCGCCGGCCTCACTTACGAGCACCGGCTCATCGACGACATGGTGGCCTCGGCGCTCAAATGGTCGGGCGGCTATGTCTGGGCCTGCAAGAACTACGACGGCGACGTGCAGTCCGACACTGTGGCGCAAGGCTTCGGCTCGCTGGGGCTCATGACCTCGGTGCTCATGACGCCCGACGGCAAGACGGTGGAGGCCGAGGCCGCGCATGGCACGGTGACGCGTCACTACCGCGAGCATCAGAAGGGCCACGCGACCTCGACCAACTCCATCGCCTCGATCTTCGCCTGGACACGCGGCCTCGCGCATCGCGCCAAGCTTGACGGCAATGAGGACCTCGCCCGCTTCTCGCGCACGCTCGAAGAAGTCTGCGTCTCCACCGTCGAGAGCGGCTTCATGACCAAGGATCTGGCGCTGCTCATCGGCCACAAGCAGAAGTGGCTCTCGACCACGGGCTTCCTCGACAAGATCGACGAGAATCTGAAACGCGCGATGGCCTGAAATCGCTGGCGCAGCTCCGCTTGAGGATCGCGCGAGACTGCCTATCTTGGGCGTTGCGCAGGCGTTCTGCGCGAGAGGAGCGAGCGAAGCGATGACGATCAAGGCTGGCGACAAACTCCCCGACGTCACTCTGACGCGCATGGGCGCGAACGGCCCCGAGCCGATAAAGTCCGCGGACTACTTCAACGGCCGCAAGGTGCTGCTGTTCTCCGTGCCGGGCGCCTTCACGCCGACCTGTCATAAGACGCACCTGCCCGGCTTCGTCGCGCAAGCCGACGCCATAAAAGCGAAGGGCGTCGCGGCGGTCGCCGTCGTCGCGGTCAACGACGTGTTCGCGCTCGACGCATGGCTCACGGCGAGCGGGGCCAAGGGCAAGGTCGACGGGCTCGCCGACGGCTCGGCGGTCTTCGCCAAGGCGACCGGAACCGAACTCGACCTGACCGACAAGGGCCTCGGCCTTCGTTCGCAGCGCTATGCCGCGCTCGTCGACGACGGCGCAGTCAAGTGGATCGACATCGAAGACAATTCCAGCTGCGCGACCGTCTCGAGCGCGGAGGCGGCGCTGGCGAAGTTGTGATCGGCAGTCGTAATTGGGCAGTCGGCGGTTGGACTTGGCTGCTCCCGCCGCCGCCTGCCTGTTCACGTCAACAACGCCAGTCCTTCCTGGTAGCGCCGCGCGTTCTCCGCATAGTGGATCGCCGAATGCCGATTGCGTTCCACAGTCTCGGCGTCCACTTCGCGCACGAGCTTGGCGGGCGACCCGATGATCAGGGAATTCTCGGGAAACTCCTTGTTCTCCGTCACGAGGGCGTTGGCGCCGACGATCGAGTTGCGTCCGATCTTCGCGCCGTTGAGGATCGTTGCGCCCATGCCGATGAGGCAATTTTCGGCTACGATGCAGCTGTGCAGAATGACGCCGTGGCCGATCGTGCAGTCCGGCCCGATGATCAGCGGGAATCCCATGTCCGTATGCAGAATGCTGTTCTCTTGAATATTCGTGCGGGCGCCGATGGTGATCCATTCATTGTCGCCGCGCAGCACGCAGCCGAACCAGACGCTCGCTTCCTCGCCGAGCTCGACGCGTCCGATGACATGCGCATTCGGCGCTATGAACACAGGCCGACCCGGTGGGAGGCGCGGAGAGTCTCCGTCGATCGAGTATAGCGGCATGCCCCGGACTCCTTTGATTTCGCCGACCATGCCATCTTTGCGCCGCAAGGCAAAGCCCGAAGCTGGAAAAAAATCAATGGGAGAAACCGTGTTGGAGGCGGCGCCGATTGCGGTATAGTCGCGCGCCGATCTCGACCGCGGGTCGCGCCGCCCGAAAGGAGCCGTCCTGACGAACCCGACTTTGCTCTCCAAGCTCCACGAGAGCCTTGGAACGGCGGTCCGGCCTCTGTTCGCAGTGGCGACTCGTGTTATCGCGCGACACTACGCGTTTCGCACGCTCGGCGCGGGCGCGTCAGTGCGGCTGCGCGCCGCGCCGCCCGACCTGCGCACGGGCGATCCGACGGTCGCCGAAGACATCTTCTCCGGCATCTTCGCCTTTCGCGGCAAGACGCTGGACGCGGGCGGGCTGTCGCCATTTGCGCTTACGGCTCCGTCGGCGGAGTGGCGACGAGCGCTCTGCGGCTTTTCCTGGCTGCGGCATTTGCGCGCCGCCGACACGCCGCGCGCGCGCGACTATGCGCGGGGACTCGTCGCCGACTATCTGTCGCGGCCCTGCCCTGTGGGCGACCCTGCGCGCGAGCCGAATGTCGCGGCGCGGCGCGTGCTCTCCTGTCTCGCGCATGCGCCGCTGCTCCTCGAAGGGGCGGACGCGCCATTCCAGGAACGCCTTTCGGCGGCGCTGGCCGAAGACGCCCGCGCTCTGGCGCGAGCCGTGATGACGCGTCGCGCCGAGGGTCAGGATCGGCTTTTCTGCGCCCTGGCGCTGCTCGAATTCGTCGTCTGCGCGGACCTCGCGGTCGAGACGCGATCGCAGGCCACAAAGCTCTTCTTCGACGAGCTCGCGCGTCAGGCGCTTCCCGACGGCGGCCATGTCGGGCGCAATCCTCACACGATACTCGATCTGCTGCTGGAGCTCCTGGCCTTGCGCGCGCTCTATGCGGCGCGCGGCGTCAACGCGCCGCCGGCGCTGCAGGAGACGATCGACCGCATGATCCCGGCGCTGCGCATGCTGCGGCATGGCGACGGCGCGCTGGCGCTCTTCAACGGCATGTCCGTCGCGTCGCCCGGCGAGCTCGCGACCGTGTTCATGCATGAAACGCCGTTCGAGACGCCCGAGGCCGCGCCGCAAAGCGGCTATCTACGCTTGAGCGCAGGCGAGGCGCTCGCGCTCATTGACGCGGGGACGCCGCCGCCGCGCAAATTCTCGCGCCGTGCGCATGCAGGCGCCCTGTCGTTCGAATTCTCGCTCGGACGCGATCGCGTCATCATCAATTGCGGCGCGCCGACCCGACAGGACGATCCCGCGCAGGAGCTCGCGCGCGCGACGGCGGCGCATTCGACGCTCGAGATCGGCGGCGACTCCTCTTGCGCATTCGCGCCGTCGAGCGAAGCGCGCGGCTCGGGTTTCGTGATTGCCGGCCCGACCGCCGTCAACTGGCGCGTCCGACAGCTAAAGGGGCTCATCGTCGCGAGGCTCCGGCATGACGGCTATGCGCGGCGCTTCGGTTTGATCCACCAGCGCACGCTCGCGCTTGCGGCGGACGGCGCGTCGCTCTTCGGTCGTGATCGCCTGCTCGCGGCCGCCGGCGCGCGAATCAGGAATGTCCCGGAGTTCGTGCTGCATTTCCACTTGCATCCGGGCGTCGAAGCGAGAGCGGTCGCAGAGGATCGCGTCGAGCTTCGTCCGCCAAACGGAAGGACGCTCGTGTTCCAGTCACGAGGAGCGCCCCCTGCAATCGCCGACAGCGTCATTTACGCGACGCCGGAAGGCGCCCGGAAGACCGCGCAGATCGTGCTCCGCGGTCGCGCCGCAGCGGGGACGCGGCTGCGGTGGTCACTCCGGCGCCTGAACAGCGCGGAGATCGATGACGACCAGACGCGTAGCCTTGCGTCCTCTTGATCCGCTCTATGGTGGAATTTCGTGCCGCCGCGGGCCGATCGAATTCCGAAACTCGGTCCCGGCCGTTTCAGGCGTACGCTACTTCGTGTTATGTGGTCCGCGAGGTCCTTAGACATTAAAGCTCGCATGCCCGTCGACCAGCTCTCGAACCCGTTTTGATCTGACTTCCATCAAGAGGTCGCCATGGACGAAATAGAAATTCGCGTCGTTGCGCCCGAAGACTTCCCGGTCGTCGAGATGGCTCTCGCGGAAATCGTGGCGGACGGCGTGAACGGCGGCGCGGCGATCAGCTTCATGCAGCCCTATACGCCCCATGACGGCCTGCGATTTTGGCGGGAAAAGGTGTTTCCCGACGTGGCGGACGGCAAGCGGGTGCTGTTCGCCGCCTATCTGAACAGCGCAATCGTCGGAACCGTGCAGATGGACATCGCTTTGCCCCCTAATCAGCCGCACCGCTGCGAGGTGGCCAAAATGGTCGTCCACGCGCGGGCTCGGCGGAAAGGCGTGGCGCGCCAACTAATGCTCGCTCTCGAAGAGCGCGCCAAATCCATCGGCAAGACGCTCATCACGCTGGACACGCGCACGGGGGATAGCGCGGAAGGCCTTTACACTTCCGTCGGCTTCCGGAAGGCGGGCGTGATCCCGCAGTTCGCCCTCGATCCCGATGGGCGGGGCTTCCACGCCACAACATACATGTACAAGGAAATTTGACGAACGCCCTTCAGGGCGATCCGCGGTCTCCCGGCCGTTTCCGCAGCCCGCAAATTCATGATAGGCCGACCGCCACATCCTTCCTGACCAGGAGACCGAATGCCCGTCGATCAGCGCCTCATCGCCCGCGCTCTGCTCTCGGTCTCCGACAAGACCGGGCTCGTCGATCTCGCGCGGGCGCTCACGGCGCGGGGCGTCGAGCTCGTCTCGACCGGCGGCACGCATCGGGCGCTGTCCGAGGCCGGCCTCGCGGTGAAGGAGATCGCCGATCTCACGCAGTTCCCCGAGATGATGGACGGGCGACTGAAGACGCTGCACCCCAAGGTGCACGGCGGCCTGCTCGCGATCCGCGAAAACCCCGAGCATGAGGCGGCGATGCTCGCCCATGACATCAAGCCGATCGATCTGCTCGTCGTCAATCTCTACCCCTTCGAGGAGACGATCGCGAAGGGCGCGCCCTTCGCCGACTGCATAGAGCACATCGACATCGGCGGTCCGGCGATGATTCGCGGCGCCGCCAAGAACCACGACGACGTGGCGGTGATCGTCGATCCGGGCGACTATGCGGACTTCCTCGCCGAGTTCGAAGCCAACGGCGGAGGCGCAAGCCTCTCGCTGCGCCGCCGTCTCGCCCAAAAAGCTTTCGCGCGCACGGCGGCTTATGACGCGGCGATCTCCAATTGGCTCGCGGGCGAGCTCGAGACGTCGACGCCGCCGTGGCGGGCGATCGGCGGGCGTCTCGCGCTGCCCATGCGCTACGGCGAGAACCCGCACCAGGCCGCAGGCTTCTACCTCACGGGCGAGAAGCGCTTCGGGGTTGCGACGGCCCGCGTCGTGCAGGGCAAGCAGCTCTCTTATAACAACATCAACGACACCGACGCCGCCTATGAGTGCGTCGCCGAGTTCGATCCGGCCCGCACGGCGGCGGTCGTCATCGTCAAGCACGCCAACCCGTGCGGCGTCGCCGAGGGCGCGACGCTCACGGAGGCCTATGAGAAGGCGCTGCGCTGCGATCCGGTCTCGGCCTTCGGAGGCATCGTGGCGCTGAACCGGCCGCTCGACGCCGCCGCGGCCAGGAAGATCGTCGAGATCTTCACCGAGGTCATCGTCGCGCCCGACGCGGACGATGAAGCGGTCGCCATCGTCGCCGCGAAGAAAAACCTGCGGCTGCTGCTCGCCGGCGGCCTTCCCGACGCGGGCGCGCCGGGGTTCACCCTGCGCACGGTCTCGGGCGGATTCCTCGCGCAGGGGCGCGACAACGCCGTCGTGGACGAGATGACGCTCACCATCGTCACCAGGCGCGCGCCCACGCCGCAAGAGTTCGCGGATCTCAAATTCGCCTTCCGGGTCGCCAAGCACGTCAAGTCCAACGCGATCGTCTACGCGAAGGACGGCGCGACGGTCGGCGTCGGCGCCGGGCAGATGTCGCGCGTCGACTCGTCGCGCATCGCAGCGCAGAAGGCCGCAGAAGCCGCGCAGGCGGCGGGTCTTGGCGAAAGCCTCGCGAAAGGCTCGGTCGTCGCGTCCGACGCCTTCTTCCCCTTTCCCGACGGGCTGCTCGCAGCGGCCGCCGCCGGCGCGACGGCGGTCATCCAACCCGGCGGCTCGCTGAACGACAGGGATGTGATCGCCGCGGCGGACGCGGCCGGTCTCGCCATGTTGTTCACGGGCGTCAGACACTTTCGCCACTGATCGCGCTTTGCAAGCGCAACGCCGGCGCGGACCCTTCGAGCCGGCGCCGTCAACCGGAGACATTATTCATGCCGATCCTTCGCAAGCTGATCCCCGCCGCCCTCCTCGGGGCGCTGCTCGCGCCCGCCGCGCTCGCCGACGACCAGCCGCCCGCGACGCCGCCTCATGCCGGGGCCGCAGCGACGGCTCCGGCGACGCCCGCGCCCGAAACCGCGCACAGGCTGCCAGCGGACAAGGTCACGTCGCATAGTCTCGCGCTGCCCGGGCGCACGCTCGTCTTCAAGGCGAGCGTCTCCACGCTTCATCTTCAGGACGCCAAGGGCGCTAATCTCGCGGATGTCGTGGCGACCGCCTATCTGCTTGACGGCGCAGAGCCGGCCAAACGCCCGATCGCCTTCGTGTTCAACGGCGGTCCCGGCGCCGCCTCGGCCTTCCTGCAATTCGGCGCGCTCGGGCCATGGCGGCTGCCCTTCGATTTCAAGCCGTCGGCGCCGGCTGCGAGCGAGGAGAACGCCGACACCTGGCTCGACTTCACGGACCTCGTCTTCATCGATCCGCCCGGAACGGGCTGGAGCCGCATAACCGCCACGGGCGAGGAGCCGCGCAGGCGCTTCTACTCGGTCGAGGGCGACATAGAAGGGCTCGCCGCAGCGGTGCGGCAATGGCTCGCCGCCAATGAGAGATTCGCCTCGCCCAAATTCATCGTCGGCGAGAGCTACGGCGGCTTCCGCGGGCCGCGCCTCGCCGAGGCGCTGGAGACCAAAGAAGGCGTCGGCGTGAGCGGGCTCGTGCTCATCTCGCCGGTTCTGGATTTTCCGAGCTACTTCCCCGGAGAGGCGGCCGGGCCGCTGTCATGGGCGGCGCGTCTGCCGACGATGGCGGCGGTCGCGCGCGAAGCGCAGGGCGCGCCCCCGACCCGGGCTGGCCTTGCGGACGTCGAGGCCTATGCGGGCGGCGACTATGTGCTTGATTTTCTCCGCGGCGCGCGCGACGCGGCGGCGGTCGAGCGCATGAGCGCCCGCGTCTCGACCATCACGGGCCTCGACAAGACGCTGGTCGCGCGCCTGCACGGACGCATCGACCTCGAAGCCTTCACCCGCGAGTTCGATCGGGCGCACGGCAAGGTGCTCGCGCCGCACGACGCTTCCATCGAAGCCTACGATCCCGAGCCGCAAGCCTATCAGAGCCGCTGGCTCGACCCCGGCATCGACGGTTTGAACGCGCCGCTGACGAGCGCAGCGGAGGATCATTACGCGCGCCGGCTGGGGTGGAAGAGCGAGCTGCGCTACGACCTGCTCAGCCACGACGTCAATCACGCCTGGGACTGGGGCCACCGCCCGGACGGCCCCCAGTCCGTGTCGGCGTTGCGCCGCGTGCTGGCGCTCGACCCGCATCTGCGCGTGCTGATCGCGCATGGCTTCAGCGATCTCGTGACGCCCTATTTCGCGGCGAAGCTCGTGATCGACCAGATTCCCGATTTCGGCGCCTCCAACCGCCTGACTCTCGCCGTCTATCCCGGCGGCCACATGCACTATGCTCGCGACGAGAGCCGCAAGGCGCTGCGCCGCGACGCGCAGAAGCTCATCGAAGGGAAGTGAGCATCCAAGCAGGAAGAAAGCGGAGCCGCCCGCCAGCTCGGTAGGGCTTCTTGCATGAGCGTGCGGCCCGCATCGCTGACGGACATCAAATGCGATCGCGCATCCGCGCCGTCGATTTCGCTGCGCGCCCAGCCCCTCGCCTCGAGTAGCGAGACATTCCGCGTCAGCGTCGCATCGCTTACGGCGGACCGCCAATTGGCGACGGAGTTTTCCTCAGCTCATGCGAAGCCGAAGAAATTTGCAACACGCGGAGCCATGCGCCACGGGGCGACTATGCGAATTCCTTCCCCATTTCACGCCCCGGCAGACTTCCCATTCGCAGGAGGCGCGAGTTCGACAACCACAAGTTCCGCGAATGCCTTAGGCGCTTTGTGTGGCCACAGGCGAAAATATTATTGCCAGACCGGAGCTTCCCTTGCATGTTCCGCGTGCGCGCGCGCACAGACGAATACTTTCCTTGCCGTCAAATCTTAAGTGCGAGGCTGACCGAAATTCTCATCGTTTCCTGCCTCGAGCCAAGGAGAGAAGTTATGACGACTCAATCACCTATCTTCCACGGCCTCTCACTACTCGCGGCTTTTCTCGTCGTTCCCGCCCTCGCGCCGGCGCCGGCCGTTGCCGCCGGCAGCTCGCCCCGCGCCTGGGTGTCCAATGCCGGGATCGACGCCCCAGGGTGCGGCAGCGTCATGACGCCGTGCCGGCAGCTACAATACGCCCATGACAATGTCGTCGAGCCGGGCGGCTCGATCTATGTGAAGGACCCCGCCGGCTTCGCTTCGCTCGTCATACGAAACGCCATCTCGATCATCAACGACGGCTCTGGCACAGCCGCGCTCTTTGTGGCGTCAGGCGACGCAATCGACGTTCAGGCGGGACCAAACGACGCAGTTTTTATCACGGGGCTCGTCATCGACGGCGTAGGCACAGGGAACAACGGGATCAATCTCATTTCGGGCGGTAGCCTCACGGTGACCGACTGCGTGATCAAAGGTTTTAGCGCGAGCTTTCCCAACGGCAACGGTATCGCTATCCAACCCTCGAGCGGCGCGGCGCAGGTCGACGTTCATGACACGATCGCTTCCAACAACACCCTTGGCGTGTACTTAGCGCCACAGGGATCCGCCTCGGTCGACGCAACATTGAAGAACGTCGAATTCAACAAAAACGCAGATGGCCTCGCTGTTGCAGGTTATGCTACAAATGGAACTGTGAGCGTGACAGTCGAGCATAGCACCGCTTCGGGAAACGGCAACACAGGCGTATCCGTGGCAGGGAACAGCAGCGGTAACGCGAACGCCAGGCTTGTCGCCACCGACGTTAGCGCCAGTCACAACCTTTATGGTTTTTATGTTGGAGCGGGGGCAGTCGCGTATTTCTCAAGTTCCAGCGCGACGGAGAACAGCGGTTGGGGCGTGAGTGTGGCCGGAACGGCGTTCACATTGCAGAACAACCTCTTCCGCGATAACGCGAACAATGTGAGTGGATCGCTGACCGGCAGCGGCCCCGGAGACTAATCGGCTCGGCGCACGCCGCACTACAAGCCGGCGCGACGTTTCTCCCGGCTGCGCGGGCAGGTTGGCGCGGGAGCAGCACGGCCCGGAGGGCGCGTGGCCTTCCGGGTCGGCGTGGGGGGCGCTTTGCGTCCGCAAACATTATAATTTCCTTGATAATACTTGGAAATTCGCTTTCTGGGCTCAAGCTGTACTGCAATGCCCTCTTAATTGACGATGGTCGTGCGACTCGCGGGAGGGGCCGGCGCCCTGAGAGGCGAGGACGCCGAAACCCCGCCGGTCATGCGTCGTTACCGCCGCTCGAAGTCGGCGCGCCAGTCGGGCCGAGCGCCGGCCTTGGCTGCGACAGCCGGCAGGGCGTCCTCCGCGGCCTGCCGGATCTTGGCGGCGACGGCGGGCCGGCCCTTGTAATAGTCCTCGCGGATCGCGATCACCGCCGGCGTCGAGATCGACCTGATCGCGCTGAACCAGTGCGACTCGAGCGTCGCGATCGCATAGAGGCTGCGACCGAGCAGCTGCTGCGCGAGCAGGCGCTCCGAGGGGCGGACGTCGACGAATTTGAAAACGCGCTGCTTGCTCTTGGGATCGACCGTCTCGCGCACTTCCGTCAACAGCGGCGACTGCGGGCCGTCCATGACGAAGAAGGCGTCGAGCTGATGGTCGCGCAGCTTGTTCAGCGCCGTGTCGGCGCCGTCGGGCTGGATGTCGACGAGCTGCTTCCACTCCGGCGCGCCGGCGAGGATGTTGCGCAATGTCGCCTCGCCGCCGGAGCCCGAACCGCCCGCCGCGACCCGCAGCACCTCGCCGCGCTTCAACGCCGCGACCATGTCGGCAAATTTGTCCTCGCGCGTCTCGGCGCGCACGACCAGGAAGCCTTCATAAGGATAAAGCGGCGCGCCGAGCACGGCGACCTTGCCCGTGCAATCGGGCTTGCCGAGGCGCGCCGCAAGGACGTCCTCCTGCACGACGGCGATGTTCACGTCGCCCTCGCAGAGCCCCGCGACCGACTCGACGCTGCCCTTCGACTCGAGCGGCTTGAGGCGGATGTTCTGCGCCACCGTCTTGGCGTTGATCTCGGGAACGACGATCGCGCAATTCTCCTTGTCGAGCTTGCCGCAGGCGACCTCGACTTCGATCGTCTCGGACTTGTCCCGCGCCGCGCGGCGATCCGAGAGCGAGTCGGCGAGCGCATGCGGCGCGACGAGGACGCCGGCGAAAAGGCACAGCGCGAAGCGGGGATAAAGGGACATCAGGAGCTCCCAAGTTCGTTGGCGAGGGAGCCTCACATGTCCGGATGACAGGTTTGCGAAAGCGATTCAGGCGCGCAAAGGGTCGGCGCGTCGGTTGTTGTCCGTATCGTTCAAATACAAATATGCTCGGGCCGCCCGGCGCGACGGGCATCGCAGCATGGACCGGCGTCGCCAAGCCGCAAGCCAACGTCAGAGAGATCGGGTTCTTCCTCATATTGCTCCCCCAATTACGGAGTCGCCTCGCCTTGACGCTCGGCCCAGAAACCGTGGACGACGCTCACTGCGCCATTTCCACCGCGGCGGGCGCGAGGGCCGGGTTTAAAAGCTTCGCCTCCACGAGCCGTCGATAAAGGTCGAAGTGCAAATCGCTGCGCACGCGCGCCGACTGTTCGACATCCTCGACATAACACCAGAGTTCGAAGCGAAAGACGTCGCCCTCCGGGACCCGATCCATGGCCATGAACATTACGCGCGGCGCCGGCAGGCCAAGCACGCCGTCCTGCGCTTTAGCAGCCGCAAGAAGGATGTCCTCGATCTGCGAGGGATCGACGCTTGCAGGCTGCGTCAGGGCGATCTTGATCCGCCCCACCTTGTCGCCGCGCACCCAGTTCTTGACCGAGCCGGAGACGAGATTGGCGTTGGGAATGATCATCGTCGCGCGGTCGAAGGTCTCGATCTCCGTCGCGCGCACGTTGATGCGCGTCACATGACCCTGCTCGTCGCCGACCGCGATCCAGTCGCCGACGCGGATGGCGCCCTCCCAAAGGATGATGATGCCGGAGACGAAGTTGTTGACGACGGATTGCAGGCCGAATCCGACGCCGACGGAGAGCGCGCCAGCGAGAATGGCCAAACGGTCGAGGCCGAGGCCGAGATAGCCGAGCGCCGCTACAAGCGCTAGGAAGAGGCCAAGATAGCTGGCGCCGGAGGCGATCGCGACGCGCAACCCGCGATCCAGCCGGGTGAGCGGCAGAAATTTCGTCTCGAGCCAGAAGCGAAGCGCATGAGCGGCCGCGAGCACGACGCAGAATAGCGCGATCGCTGCGGCGATCGCCGCCGGCGACACCGTGACGTCGCCGATGTTGAGCGCATAGAACGACGCGCGCAGATTGGTCAGGATCGCGTCCGACTCGACGCCGAAGGGCGCGAGCGCCGCGATGAGCCCGACGGCCGCGCAAAAAAGCGTGACGACGCCCGAAAACAGAACCGAAGCCAGCTGCAGAGGCTCGCGCCCGAATATCCCGGCGAGGGATTGACCGAGCCGGCTCTCCGGCTTGAAGCCGGCTTCGATCGCCGCGGCGGCGAGCGCCTGGAACAGGCGCACGCTCACGACGACCATCATGAGCCAGGCGAGCACGAGAACGACGAAGCCCGCAAAAGTCACGTAGCCCAGCGCACAGGCTATGACGATCGTGGCCACGACCGCCATCGCCGCGTAGCGGGCGAGGCTGAACCAGGCGCGTTCCTTCAGCTCCACCGCGGCGTCCGTCGACGTCCCGCGCAGACGGAGCAGCGACACGAGGAGGAGCAGGGCGACGACGACCGCCGTCATGCCGCGATTGGCGATGATGAGCGAGAGCCGCGCGCCGACCGAAACCGCCGCCTGCTCGACGACGCGCGACAGGGCGAGGACGATCGCGACGAGCAACACGAGCCGCGTCAGCGTGCGAGCCGCCTGCGGTCCGGGATCGATGAGACGCCAGTTCGGAGCCGCGGGCGCAAAGACGACGCGCGCCAGCGCGTAGCAGACGACGGTCAGCGCCGCGACCTCGAGCGTGTTGTTCATGAAGGGACGCGCCACCGGGTCCACGAGATCGAAGCTCGACAGCGTCGCCGCGAGCGCTCCGATGACGGCGAGCGGCGTCGCGACGATCGCCAGGGCGCCAAGAGCCGCGCCGGCCGCCTTTTCGATCGTCGACGGGCGCAACGCGCCGCCGCGCGCAAGGAGGCGTTGCGCAAGCGCCGACCCCGCGATGGCGAGGCCCGCGATCAGCGCAACGACCGCCAGCACGAGCGCTCGCGGACCCGAGCGCAGGCGCTCGGCGAAGGTTTGAGCGGACTGCTGCGCGAGCAGACGCGCGAGCGTAAAGGCGGGCGGGGCGTCGGTGCGCACTTCCGACCAGAGCTCCGTCGAGAACAGGCTGCTCGTCTGGCGGAACAGCTCGCGCTTGAAGACGGCGCGCTGCCGATCGAGCACGGCGAGCTGCAATTGCCCGGTCTCGACGAGCAGCGCCCGCGCGCGCTTCGCGAGCGCTTCCAGCTCCTCCAGCATCCTGTTTTCTTCGGAAAGATCGGCCTTGACGCGCGCCGCCGCCGGCTGTTCCGTCTCCAGGCCGGCGAAAGGCGCGGGCGCCGCAAGGGCCGGCGCGGCTTGCGACGCCTCCCTGCCCTTCGCGCCGGCTTTCGGGGGCGGCGGCGCCGGGACCGGCGCGGGCGGGGACGGCGGCGCCTGGGCGTTCGGCGCCGGGGCCGGCGCAGACGCGGCTTCCCCCGTCGACTTCTGCCCGGCGAGTTCGCCGATGCGCGCCTTCGTCTCCTCGATCTTCGGCGCAAGATCGTCGACGACCCCCTGCAGCTCGTCCGGCAGCGGCCGCAGGCGCAGCGACAGCGTCTTCAGTTCAGCCGCGGAAGCCTGCGGATCAGCGAGGCTGGCGTTCACCTCGTCGAGGGTCGCGCGCGCCCGGTCGAGGACCTGCGCTTTCGCCTCGACCGCCATGCGCGCCTCGTCGGCGCGCGCCAGCGGTCCCGCGAGAGCCAACAGCAAGGCGGCGAGCGGAAACACAAAAAACTTGAGAACGTCGGGGCGCGAAGCGTTCTTGAGGGTCAAGCGTGCGTTCCTTTGCGCTGATCGTCAGCGCCCGGACGCTGAGCGAATATTTGGGCCAAAGCACGACGGGAGCGGACGGCTCGGCCTCACGCAGCGGCGAGGCGCGCGAGCGCGAGCCCGCGTTCGGCGAGCATCTCTGCAAATCTCTCGGAGAGCAGGAAGGCGAGCTCCAGCTCGCGCGCCCCCGTGACCGGATCATGCGCCTTAAGCTCCGCATCGACATGGCCCGGATGGCACATGACGAGGTGCCGCTCGCCCGGCGCGCGCAGGCAGCTCGCGAAGAGCCGCGCGTAATCTTCCGACGGCGCGAAGTCGGAGAAACCCGAGAAGCCGTCGTTGGTCGCGAAACCCGCGCGACGCGCGGCCGCGCCGAACCCGCTCGCGAGCAGCCCGACGATCAGCGCCTTCTTGACCTGCGCGCCGCGCGCAAGGATGCGGCGCAGGCGGTCGGCGGGATCGCGCAGCCAGCACCGACCGGCGAGCCCGCGCGCAGTCAGCGCGTCGAGCAGCGGCTCGCGCACGCCCCGAAAAGCGTGGACATGATGATGGCCGTCGAGAAAGTCCGGGGGCCGCCCAAGCGCTGCCTCAAAGCGATCGATCTGGCGCGACGCCTCGGCGAAAATCTCCTCGCGCGACAGACGGCCGAGGAGCGACGCCTTGATCACGCCGCCGACGCCCGGAAACACCCCCGCGGGCGCCAGGACCGGCATCGGCCCGAGCGGCGCGCCGAGCGTGAGGTTGAAGTGCAGGCCGATGTCGGCGTCGAAGCCGCCCTCGTTCAGCGCGCGCGCCCCCTCCGCCCAGTGCGGGCAGCCGACGAGCGCCGACGTCGCCGTGAGCCGTCCGGCGCGCAAGGCCTCGAGAATGCCGCGGCTGACGCCCTCCGAGACCGCATAGTCGTCGGCGCAGAGCGCGACCGCCCCGCTCATCAGAGCTCCAGGACGAGACGGCGCGGATCCTCAAGCTGCTCCTTGACCCGCACGAGGAAGGTCACGGCCTCCTTGCCGTCGACGATCCGGTGATCGTAGGAGAGCGCGAGATACATCATCGGCCGGATCTCGATCTTGCCGGCGACGACGACCGGCCGATCCTGGATCTTATGCATGCCCAGAATTCCCGACTGCGGCGCGTTGAGGATCGGCGTCGACATGAGCGAGCCATAGACGCCGCCGTTGGAGATCGTGAAGGTGCCGCCCGAGAGGTCTGCGAGGTCGAGCCGGCCCTCGCGCGCCTTCTGGCCTAGCGCGCCGATCGCCTTTTCGATCTCGGCGATGTTCAACCGGTCTGCGTCGCGCACCACGGGAACGACGAGGCCCTTGTCCGTGCCGACGGCGACGCCGACATGGGCGTAGCGCCGATAGATGACGTCCTCGCGGTCGATCTCGGCGTTGATCGCCGGAATCTCTTCGAGCGCGCGGCAGCAGGCTTTGACGAAGAAGCCCATGAAGCCGAGCTTCACGCCATGCTTCTTCTCGAACGCATCCTTGTATTCGGAGCGCAGCTCCATCACGGCGCTCATGTCGACCTCGTTGAAGGTCGTGAGCATCGCGGCGACGTTCTGCGCCTCCTTCAGGCGGCGCGCGATCGTCTGCCTCAGGCGCGTCATGCGCACGCGCTCCTCGCCGCGCTCGGCGACCGGCGCAGGACGCGGCGCGGGCGGCGGAGCCTCGACGCGCGCCTCGCGCGCCGGCGCGACGATCGGCCCGGAGACGGGAGAGGGCGCCTGCTGCTGCGGCGGCGGGATGTCGCCCTTCAGGACCTGCCCGCGCTTGCCCGAGCCGACGATCGCCGAAAGGTCGACGCCGCGGTCGGCGGCGATTTTGGCGGCCGCCGGCGACGGCGGCATCTGAGCGGGCGCGGGGCTCGGCGGCGGGGAAGGCGCCGTCGGCGGCGCGGGCTTTGCGGGCTCTGCACTGGTCGCAGCCGAGGCGACTGCGCCGTCGCTGATCTCGCCGATCAAGGCCCCCGGCGTGACGGTCTCGCCGGCCTTGGCGAAGATTTGCGAGAGCACGCCGGCGGTCGGGGCGTTGACTTCCAGCGTCACCTTGTCGGTTTCGAGCTCGGCGAGCGTCTCGTCGGCGCGCACGGCCTCGCCGGGCTGCTTGAACCATTTGCCGATCGTCGCCTCCGTGACGGATTCGCCGAGCGTCGGCACGCGTATTTCGGTCATGTCGCCTCGTCCTCGCTGCGATGGGCGAAAATTTCTGGAAAGGCCCGGCCGGGGCGGGCGAAAAGGGAGCGAAAGCGGTTTCGCGTTACACAAGGGCGCCTGGACTGTCCAGGGAAATCACCGGCGATAACGCCGCGACATGGAACCAAGCAAGGGGTCTGCGACTTAATTGTCTGGAGACCGCCGAAGGCCCGAGCGGCGAGCGATTTCGCGCGACCCGCCCGGGCGAGGCTCTCCCACGAAGGAATCCGCTCGGGAAACGCGAAAGGCTGCCAGATGACCGTCGCTCTCATACTCGCCCAGAAGGGCAGAGACGCCCATACCGCCTCCACGCGCCACAGCCTCCAGGACGTCGCCGGGGAGCTCGTGCGGCGCGGCGTCGGCGCGCTCATCGTGCTCGATGACTCCGACGAGGTGGTCGGCGTCATCGGCGAACGCGACGTCATGCAGGCGCTGGCCGCCCACGGCGCGGCGGCCTTAAGCGACGAGGTCTCCCGCCACATGAACCGGGACTGGAAAGCCGCGCGCGAGAACGACTCGATCGACGAGATGGCCCGCCTGATGACGATCGAGCGCCGGCGCCACCTGCCGGTGCTGCGCGACGGGCGGCTCGTCGGCGTGATTTCGATCGGCGACGTGGTGAAGTGGCGCATCGAGCAGATCGAGGCCGAGCGCCAGGCGCTGCACCACTACATCGCCACGGCTTAGGCCCTGCCCCTTGCGGGAGAAGGCGCCGCGCTACGGCTGATCGCGTAGCGCCCGGAAGAATTCGCGCAGCATGTCCTGCGCCTCCCGCTCCCGCAGGCCGCCATAGATCTCGGGCGCATGATGGCAGGTCCGCTGCGAGAAGAAGCGCGGGCCATGCTCGACGGCCCCGCCCTTCTCGTCCGCCGCCGCGTAATAGAGCCGGCGGATCCGCGCAAACGAGATGGCCGCTGCGCAC
Organism: Methylocystis sp.; assembly: GCA_035319645.1. Classification (GTDB taxonomy): domain Bacteria; phylum Pseudomonadota; class Alphaproteobacteria; order Rhizobiales; family Beijerinckiaceae; genus Methylocystis. Next base: position 25,448 of record DATHCI010000116.1, read on the forward strand.
ATGGCGCAGGGCTCCAGCGTCACATAGAGATCGCAGTCGACAAGCCGCTCGGTCTTGAGCCGCGCGCAGGCCTCGCGAATGGCGAGGAGCTCCGCATGCGCCGTGGGGTCGCGGTCGCGCAGCGTGCGGTTGCCCGCGACGGCGAGGATCCGGCCGTCGCGGACGATGACGGCGCCGACGGGGACTTCGCCGGCGTCCGCGGCGGTGCGGGCGGCGTCGAAGGCGAAGGTGAGGGGGTCGGGGGGCAAGGGCTGGCTCCTTAGGCCTCGAAACGGGCGCACCTGAAAGATAGACCACTAACCTCAAAGCGAAACAACTTACTCGGCCTCACCCCCGCGCCCGAAATATGCGAATCGTTGTAACCGCCAGGCACGTAATAGTACGTAGCCCGAGCATTTGCGATGCAACGCCGTGTGACTTAATAGCCACACATCACAGAAATTCACCTGATCGTCGAAATTGGGACCTTGCGCATTTCGTTAACCTGTTTTTAACTAAATTGAGCTTGCCGTGAAAGCCCTGCAAAATACAGAGTTCGGAGGGATCTATGATAAAAATGAAGTTTACGCCGTTGGTACTGGTAGTACCGGTTGCTTTGAATGCGTGCGGGCTGTACGTGCCTGAAAAGGACTTTCTCTCCGATGATGCGATCATCGATGCCTACGGTCATTCCCGACGAGGAAGCTTTGAGAATGACCTCATTAACCATATCCAATGCCAAATACAAAAGGGCCTTCTACGCGTTGCGGAATCGCCGTTTGCGGACAAGGTTTCGTGGCTTTACGAACTTGAGAAACATGTTAAGATCCTGAAGACTGAGGAAACTGTGAATG
>DATHCI010000117.1:0-26908 GCA_035319645.1 Methylocystis sp.
CCTCGATCGGGGCGCGCTGAAGAGCCTCGACACCCCGGCGCTCGACTTCTTCCCCGAATACCCCGATCTGCGCTCGCCCGATCGCGACCGCATCACTGTGCAGGATCTACTGACGATGCGGGCGGGGCTGCGTTGGATCTATCAACCTTATCTCAGCTTCTGGCGGCGAATCGACGCCTCGCCCGATCCCTACCGGCTGATCCTCGAGCAGCCGGTGACGGCGACGCCCGGAACGGAGTTCCGCTACAACAACGGCAGCGCGGACCTCGTCGGCGCGATTATCCAGCGGGCTGCACACCGCCCGCTCGGGGAGTTCGCCAAGGAAGCGCTGTTCGAACCGCTTGACGTCACCGACTGGGAGTGGGGGCAGATGGCGAACGGCGATCTCGGCGCCTCCTGGGGGCTTCGCTTGCGGCCGCGGGATTTCGCCAAGATAGGTCAGCTCGTGCTTGATCGGGGCCAGTGGCGTGGGCGGCAGATCGTCTCGGCGGCGTGGATCAAGGACATGACGACGCGGCAGGTGACGCAGCCTGACGGGGGATATGGATATTACTGGTGGCTCCGATCAACGACGATCGCCGGGCGTCAGATCGACCTTGTCGAGGGGATGGGCTGGGGCGGCCAGAGCCTCTACGTCGTCCCCAGCCTGGACCTGATCGTCGCCGTCACCGCCGGCGTGTATGACTACGACGGGAAGGGCTCGCAGGGTCTTGCCGGGGATACGGCCAGTGACATGGCGCTGCGAGCCGCGCTCGGCGGTTGAATGCGGTTAGAGCAGCAAAACGGCCCGGTTCCATATACGAAAGGACGCCGTTCTCTCCACAGAGGGCGTTTTCCCAAAAACTGTAACTGGTGGCGATGCTTTTTGGATGTGCGAATATCTTGAATTTCGTGGCAAGCCGCGGACTTCGAAGGGGGCAAAGAAGCGATCAAGCCTTCCCAATGAAGGGCCATTGATGGCGCATTTCGCCCCCTCGACATCCCATGCCAGCCCCCGGCCTGACCCGCTCAATCCAGTTGGGCCGCACGTCCATAGGTCGCGCGCCGCAGCCCGCGCATCGCGATCGACGGCGTAGCGCCTGGACATGTGTTGAACCCGCGAGCCCCGAAACGTCGACAACGGCGCTGCGCCCGCAATAGCACGCGGCGACGATCGCGCGGACGCCATGGGCGCGCATGTTGTCGAGGTCCATCGGCGAGGGCAAAAGGCCGGCTCGGCGTCGCCACGGCCCTCGACGATCGCGCTGAGTTTGGCGAGAATTTGAAATGAGCGGCTTGAAGGTCGTCTCCGCAATGGATAACGGCTACAAAAGCTTGCCGCGGCAGGAATGCGCCCATGAAAAATTTCGGTCGAGTCCTCCTGATAGCCCTCTCGCTCTCTCCCGGTCTCACGCAGGCTGAGGAAAGCCACGAGTCCGCCGTCGATACGGAACACATTTTCGGCTTCGTCGAAGGCTCCACCATTGGCGAGAAGGGCGAAAAGGAGGTCGACCACAGCTCCTATATTTTTGCTGGCAAGCCGGGAAACTTCGTCGCCGTCTTGAACGAGACCGATTTCCGCTACGTGGTCGACGACGGCTTCCGCGCGTCGCTCACCACTCTGACAGACTATCACGGCGCTCTCAATTCGCCCGGAATTCCAAATCGCGCCGCCTTCGCCTTCAGCGGCGTCGGCAGCGAGCTCAATTGGGCCTTGCTCGAACGCGACAAGGCGCCATTTGGCTTGACGCTCGCATTTATCCCGCAATGGCGGCGACTGGACGACACTACCGGCGTCCGGCAAGAGAGCTTCGGCTTTCCCCTCCAATTGCTCGCCGATTACGCGCTTTCGCCAAGCAAATGGTTTGTCGCCGCGAACCTCATCTATTCGCCGAACTTTACGCATATGGATGCAAGCTGGACAGTCGGACAGCCCATCGAAATTTCATCCGCCACCTCGTTTGCGATTTCTCCGGAGATTTTCATCGGCGGTGAGATACGCCACCTGACGCAGAATGAGCGCGGCTTCTTTTCGGAGCACGCTATGTTTGTTGGTCCAAGCGTCTATGTGAAGCTCGCCGAAAACACGAACATCAAGCTTGGATGGTCGGCGCAGGTTCCTGACGAGACAACGCAACGGCTCGACCTTGTGAATTACGAGCGCCATCAAGTTCGGCTGCAATTCGCGACGGGCTTTTAGACCAGCTTGCCGCGAAGACGGATGCGCCTCGTGAGTTGGACGTGAGAAGCGGCTCCGGTTGTCGAACCGCCAGGATGACGCCAAGGCCGCAGCCGACGAACGATTCGTCCGACTGTTCGAAGCCCGCCTGAGTTTCACTTTTGCAGTTTGGATTAATCTGCAATTAACTGACTTTTCAAACTTTGCGGCGACGGTGAGCCCGCTACCGTCAGCAAAGCACGCGAGGATAGTGCGATGCAAAAATCGGCCAAAGCGTTTTGGAGCAGGGATTCCGGGGCGACGACGATTGAATATGGTCTGGTCGGGGCGCTCATGGCCCTCGCCATCATCGCCGCCTCCAGCCTCGTCGGCTCACGGCTCAAGCTTACGTTCTACGATATCGTCAGCAATCTCTCGGCGGCTGATCTCTCGACGGCTGATCGCGAGCGCGCCGCGCAACCCCAGGAAGACGCCAAAGGCGCATCCGCTGGCGAAAGCGCCGGCGAGATGGAGCGGAGGCGCTAGGCCGCGGCGAGCTTCGCCGCAGCCAGGTCGTCGCCGCGCGCAATCTCGACCAGCGCTTGGCGCGAGCCTGTGCGCTTCGGCCAGTCTAGCGCGATGCTCGCCGATCGTCAGTTTTCCAGGTTTTCCGCCTGAGCGATAACGCAGATTGAACGGGCGGGCGTCGTTTGGCCGCAGGGTGAGATACTGTCCACCCCATGAGGCTTTCTCTGGAGGGGCTTCGTGCGGTCCGGTCCCGGCGACGCTCATCGTGAGCCTCGGGGCGGCGTGCAGCACCGCATATAATCTGCGCCGGCATGACCAATTCGGCGGCGCCTTACCGTTCGATTGGCGGCTTGCCGTCGACACAAACGGACGTCCGGCGCCGAAGCTTCTCCTTATTTTGACGCGGAATTCAGCTTGATGACCGGCGGCTTCCAGCTTCCGTCGAGGGCTTCTTCCTTCGGCCAATAAAGCCGCATGACGAGGTAGATCGGGCCATTGGGCGCCGGCAGCCAGTTCGATTCCCTGTCGGCCCCGGGCGTGTCCTTCTGCACGTAAATAGTCAGAGAGCCGTCGGCGTTTTTCTTCAGGTTCGGCAGCATCGGCGAGTTGATCAGATAGCGGTTGATCGGATTCTCGATAAGGAGCTGGGTCTTGCCGTCATACATCGTGACCGACCAGAAGGCGTTTACGGGCGGAAGGCCGCCGGGCGGAAAAGTGATCGTGTAATTGTGCTTTTTGCCGTCCAGCTTGTCGCCGTTGTTGTCGGCGACCGCAAAAGGATACAGCGCCTCGTCGGCGTTGTTTCCATAAATTCCGGCGAGCGCCGCGGCTGCCCGCAGGGCGTAGTCGCCGTTATAGAATGCCCGGTCGCCAAACGCCGCGCCTATGCGCCAACCATTGACTTCCCTGCCAATATTGTCGCGCCGCTGCTCGATTTCCTTATAGCCCTCCTTGATGCCTAACCCTTGCAGAAGGCGCTGCTCGAGCGACAGTTTCGAGAAATTATAGGGCTTGCCCGGAGCTATTCCGATCTCCGCGAATTTTGCGCGCAGCGGCTTCTCGACTTCCGCGGCTCCGGTCGCAGGAGCGAACTGCATCAGAAAGTTGAGATACGAGAAAGCCTCGGTCTTGAAGGCGTCCATCGTGAATTTTGGAAAGGCCGGCGGCGGCAAGGGGCGCGGCGCGGGCTTTCCCAAAAACTCCGACAAGGGCTGCGCCTTGTATTGCGCCTGAATTTTTTTGACATTCTCTATGTCCGCCGGATCGAAGAGCTGCGTGCGAAAGATCGCCAGGCTGAGGTCGGTCTCGCTGCTGAAGGTTTTGGCGATCCCTGCGGGCGTTGCGCCTTTCCAGCGGGGACCGGTCACCATGTAGCAGCCGGCTCCGGTCCCCGTGGCGCGCGTGCCAATGTAGCCATAGTTGAAAGTGTAAAGGTCGGTCAACTGAACCGAATAATAGCGGCTCCTGTCAATGGCCGGCACGCACAGGACCAACGGCTCCGCACGCAAGTCCATCTGGACCATCGAGTAGGGCGTGTCGCTGTTCGGCGTGGGAATAGACGTATCCTTTGGGGTGAAGACGCGGCCTTCGCTGACGATGTGATTAAACGGCGCTTTATACTGCGACGAGGACTTGTCGATGTTGAACTCGTACATCGCCTTGTATGCGGCAATCATTGGGAAGCCGTAAACATAAGCTTCCTTGGCCGTGTCATAGGTTTCGAACAGGCCGGGAGACCCGGCCAACGCTCCGTCCTGCGGAAGCGTGATAAGCCAAGCGGCCAGCACGATAGAAAGTGCGCTTTCTGGTCTCTCGCGTAGACGGAGCATTCGGGCCTTCTTTCCGTTGATGAGTTTCCGTTGATCCCGAGCGGCGCGTCGCCGCGCTCATCCCGGCTCCTTTTCCGAAGCGAGCAGCTTCAGCAGGGAGTCGAAGCAGCCGGCCGACAATTCGGAGACATGTCGCTTGACGCAGGCCTTTATGCGTCCCTCGCCCGGGGCGACGCCTGCGCAGAGGCGTTCTATGTCGCCGGCGCAAGCTTGAAGGATCGCGGCGCGATCATCCGCGACGGGCTGAACCACCTTGTAATAGAGGCCGTTGTTTCCATAGACGGTACGAAACCACAGATCTCCGCAGATCACGTAGGAGACATCGCCGACATTGCGGAATTGCTCCTTGCAGCCCGCAGGCAGCGACACGACGACGCTTCCCAGGGCGTAGCTCGGCGGCGACACGGCTGGAGCAGCGGCCGCGGGCGCGACGTCGATGATCTCCGCTCCCGGCTGAGGCGCCGCCGGCGTCTCGACGGCGACGCCCACGGCGGGACCAGTGGCGGCGGCCACGGCGGCGCCCGCGACCGCGGCGCCCGCCGCTCCTGCCGCCCCGACGGCCACCGGCGCGCAGGCGACGCAGCCATGCGCATAATAGCTGTTGACGACCGTCGCGCCATGATAGCCATAGGCGCCGCCCCAAACGCCGCCTGGATGGTAGCCGTCGGCGTGCCAGGTGCCGCCATAGGCGCCCACGCCGCCGGCATGCCAGCCGCCCATGGGACCCTTGACCGCTGCGGCCTCGCCGCCGCGCGGTCCTTCGACCGCCGCCGCTTCTCCGCCGCGCGGCCCATGCGCCACGGCGGCTTCGCCTCCATAATAGCCGCGGTGATAGCCGCCGTGGAAGCCGCCGAACCTTTCCGCATGGAATCCGCCAAAGCGCGCGAATCCGCCCGCGCGAAATCCTCCAAAGCCCGCTCCCCTCCAGGCGAGCGCTGGATCCGAAGCCAAGCCGGCGGCGCACAGGATCAGAATCGACGCCGAAATTGCGAAACGCTTGCTCACCTGCGCTCTTTTCTTTCGAGGGCTCATGGGCTGCCGTCCCCTTCGCCGCTTGGCCGCGCGACTCCCATCCGCGGCGCTTTCGTCGCCGCAGCCGACCGGAAAGGCTCCGACGCCGAAACGCCGTTCACTTTCCAATTGGTGAACTCGACCATGTTTCGAGGCTTGTCTTGCGTCGGCGCGGGATTGATCCAGACGAGGCGCGGCAGATGGTCCTCGGCGCCGATCCAGAGCTGCGCCTGGAAGTCGGGATTTGCGATGGCCACAATATCGGTCGTCGTCGTGTCGACCTGCTTTGACTGACCGACGACGAAGGCCGAAGCCAGCCGAGTCGTGATCGCCGCATAGGGATCGGACACGATGAAGTCCACGAAGGGGAAGTAGACCCCGGCCTTCGCATAGGCCGCCTCCAGCGCGTCGTCGATATTGGGCGGCGCCGCGATCACGGCGGCGAGATTTTTCTGCGGGAGGAAAAAGGTGACTTCCTGTCCGTCGTAAAAGAACTCCGCAGGCGGACCGTCGCCTTGGGTGATGACCTTGAGCCGGTTGGGCCGGACGAGCGCCACATCCGATCCAACCATGTAGAACAAAGGCTGGCCGTCGCGCGCGAGCTCGTCGAATGCGCGACGCACATGAAACGAGAGCGACTTTGCTCCCGCGAGCCTTGCGCTCATCTCCTTCAGAATGGCGAGCGCGCCGGGCTCGATGGGCGTGGCCTTGCCGGCGCCGGCCGCCACTGGCGGCGTCTCTGCGGCGAGCGCCGGCGCGATCGCGGTCTCAGCCACAAGGGATGCAACAGCTGCCGCAATCGCCACAATCGAATTCCTGATCATCTCATCCTCGGGCTTCGGCGTCGATCATTGGCCTCAAGCGCCCCGGTCCGCCGCATGCGCGAAATTCCGGAATCGCGCCCGTGCCCCAAGCGACGGCGCGATCACGGAATGACCGCGCCCCGGCTCCAGCCGTGGTGGACTTTGCAAGCGCATCCGCCGCCTTGCACGGACGAATGATAAAGCAGGCACGTCGTCACATGCGTTTGACAGTGATTGCCCACAACGCCGATCTTGACGGCGTCGCCTTCCAGCAGGGGCGCGGGACGTCCCCCGTACGGCTTCTCCGTGTCGGGTCCGAAGATCGGCTCGAACGGACCGAGCTCCACTCGGTCGATCGGCCCTTGCGCGTTGAGCACAGGCGTCCCCGGCGGATAGTAGACGCCTTTCGACTTCTCCATGGGATAGAAGAAGGGATAAACGGGAGGCTCCGCATAGGCTGCGTCGCTGAACAGCATCGCCGCGACGAGCGCAAGAAATTTGATGAGCTTTGAACGTTGCACGGTTACCTCCTCGACTTAGGCTCTCGGAAGCGAAACATCATGCCTTTGAGGCAAGGCCCAAGTTAAACGCCCGTGGGAGGCTTTGGTTCCATACTGGAGCCGCGACAAAATTGCGTGACGGTTGTCTTGAGGCGAACCCAAGCATGGCCGATGTCGCGCTGCATGCTGAAAGAACGAGGCGTCCGGATGGGTCGGTCGCTCCGCTTGTCGCCTACGACGAGATATCCGTGACCGTTCCTGTAATCCCCGACCGTAATGCGGTCTGAAATATGTGAGTTCAAGACCGCGCTCGGGCGCAAGCCGCCCTACCCTTCCCGCGCCCCCCACAGCCACGCGGCGCCGCGCACGCCGCCGCTGTCGCCGTGGACGTTGCGCAGGATCTTCGTGTCCAGGGCGTCGGTGAAGGCGTAGCGCTCGACCTGGCGCTCCAGCCCCTCATAGAGGGTTGCGACGTTCGACACGCCGCCGCCGAGCGCGATCACATCGGGGTCGATCACATTGACGACGCTCGCGAGCGCCCGCGCCAACCGGTCGCGATAGGCGGCGAGCGTCTCCTTTGCGCGCGCATCGCCCTGGTCCGCGCGCCTTGCGATTTCCTCCGCCGTCAGCCGCGCCCCGCCGCGCGTCGCGAAGTCGCGCGCCAGCGCCGGGCCGCAGAGAAAGGTTTCGATGCAGCCCTTTTCGCCGCAATAGCAGAGCGGCCCCGGATATTCGCTCTCGCGCAGGCGCGGCAGCGGGTTGTGGCCCCACTCGCCCGCGATGCGGTTGTGGCCCCTCAAGATCTTGCCGTCGATGACGATGCCGCCGCCGACGCCCGTGCCGAGGATCACGCCGAACACCACGCGCGCCCCCTCGCCCGCGCCGTCCACGGCTTCCGAGAGCGCAAAGCAGTTGGCGTCGTTCTCCAGCCGCACGACGCGGTTCAGGACGAGCGCGAGGTCGTGGGCGAGCGGGCGTCCGTTGAGCGCGAGCGTGTTGGAGTTCTTGACGAGCCCGGTCCTGGGCGAGATCGCGCCAGGCGTGCCGACGCCGACCGCGCCGCGCCCGCCGGCCTCCTGCTCCACCGCCGAGACGACGGCGCCGACGGCGCGCAGGATCGCGTCATAGTCCTCAGCGGGCGTCGCAATGCGCCTACGCGCCAGCATCTCGCCATCGACGGAAAGCGCGATGGCTTCGATTTTCGTGCCGCCGAGGTCAACGCCGACACGGATCATTGCGCCCGCGCGCGGTCGAGCCTCTTCGCGTCCTGCAATGCCGGCTTGGCGGACGCGTCGATGCTCGCCGAGTCGAGATCGAGCCCCTGAACCTTGGCGCCGTCGAAATTCGCGCCGAGGAAGTCTGCCCCCGCGGCGTCCGCGCCCTTCATGTCGGCGCCCGCGAAGCTCGCGCCGCGCGCATGCAGGAACGTCAGATCCGCGCTCATGAGATCGGCGGCCATGAAGTTCGCGCCTTCCGCATGCGCCTGGCCAAGCACGGCGCGCATGAGCCCCATCGACTGGTTCTTCATGTCGGCGGAAAGATCGGCCTCGACGAATTTGGCGCGTCGCAGGCTCGCGCCGGTCAGGTCGCCGGCCACGCGGGCGCGCGAGAAGTCGGCGTCGTCAGCGCGCAGGCGCTGCATCTGCGCGGCGAAGAGATGCGCGCCGACGAGCGATGCGCCGGTGAGATCCGCTTCCAGCAGCCAGGCCTGATCGAGCACGGCGCGGTCGAGCTTGGCGCCCGCGAGCTTCGCCCGCACGAGCCGCGCGGCGCGCAGGTTCGCGCGCGAGAGGTCGAGCCCCGAGAGATCCAGCCCATTGAGGCTCTTGTTGGAAAGATCGAGCGTCTCGCCGTCGCCACGCTTCCGGATCAGATCGACGACCTGCTGACGCGAAAGCTCGGACCTTGAAAAAGCCGGCTGGCTGAGATCGACGCCGGCGAGCAGCCCCTGCCCCGCCGCCGGAGTCAGCCAGGACAGCAAGGCGAGCACGATCCACACGCGCACAGATCGACTCACGACGTCTCGCCCTTGCCTTCGCCGGCGGCTGCGAACTCGCGCGCCTGCTGGATCCATCTTCCGCGCTCGACGCGTCCGGGCGTCGCGAGGGCCGCCCCGACATAGCGCGCCTCGTCGATCGACCAGGCGGCGATCTGGTCAAAGTGGTAGACACCGAGCGCGTGCAGCTTCTCCACGCTCTTGGGGCCGACGCCCTTGATGCGGGCGAGATCGTCGCCGCGACCGTCGCGCGGACCGGGAAGGGCCGGCGGCGGCCTGCCGGGGAGAGTCTTGGCTTGGGTTGGCGCCTTCTCGGCGTTCTTCGAGGGCGCGGGTTTGTCGTGAGCGGCGGGCGCGGCGCCGCGCAAGATGACGGGCGTCGGCTTCGCGGCGACCGGCGCGGGAGCCGGGATCAGGCCCTTGACGCCGCCGCCGACCGGCAGTCCGAGGAAATAGGCGACGGACCCGAGCAAACCGATCTCGAACAGGAGGCCGTTTCGTCCAGGGACGACGCCCTGCGCGGCGGCGATCCCCGCGCCGGCGAGCAGCAGGACCGCCGCAAGCAAGATCCAGCGCCCGGAAAATGCGACGGCGCCGCCGCGAGTCGCGGTCAGAAAGCCGACAACAAGGCCGAGCGTCGCAGCGGCCGCGAACCAGGGCCAGCCAAAGTTGAGGAGATAAACCACGCGCGTTCTTCCTGCCCCCTCTATTGGGACTTCACTTTGATCTCGATCGCGCCGCGCGATGGATCGTCGTCCGGCGGCGCTGCGGCGCTGGCGCTCAGGCGCTCGGAGGCGACGCCCAGGGCTGCGAGCGCCGCGGCCACGGCCTCGGCGCGTCGCTTCGCGATTGTGCGCCGCACCTCGTCGATGTTCGGCTCGGGCGCATGTCCGACGATCTCGACCGTCGCATCCCCGGCCCGGCGCAACAGGGCGGCAAGCGCCGCAAGCGCCTCGGCGCTCGCAGGCGGCGGCTCAACCTGATCCTTTTGAAACGCAATGGGCGACTTCGCGAGCTGGGCGTCGAGCGCGCGCTGCAGCGACGCTGCGTCCGCGGGGGACAAGACGTCCGCCGATTTGGCGGAGATCCGAACCGTCGCCGCAAATCCCTCCGGCAGCGCCTGTTTGAGTTCGGCTCCGATGGCTTCGCCGTCGCCGCCGGGCGCAACGCCCGTCAGCGCCAGGGTCCGGTCGGAAATCGCAAGCCCTCCGGACTCGAGCCGCGCCAGCGCCGCCAGCCCGGCAGAAGCAGCGCGCGCGAAACCCTCGGGCGCGCCGCTCGCAGGAGAGATTGCGTCGGTCACGGCAAGGCCCGGGAGCGCGCGCTTCGCGAGCGCGAGCAGCTCGGCGGCCGCGGCGGCGTCCGGCGCATGGCCCGAGAGCGTGAGCTCCCCCCCGCGCGCCGTCGCAGAGAACAGATAGGGAGAAGCGGGACCGTCCGACACCGCGAGCGCGGCGAGCTCGAAGCCCTCCGGCAAGCGCTTGCGGGCTTCCGCCTCGAGGCCCGCGCTGGCGACGTTGGCTCGTCCCGCGCCTTCGACGCGTAGCGCATTGTCCGTCAGCGTCACCTTCCCGCGCGCGAGCGCCTGCAAATCCACGAGCGCTGTTTCAGCCGCCGCGGCGAAATCGCCCTTCGGCGCGCCGAGGGCGACGCGCGTCAGATCGCTGACTTCGGCTCCCTCTGCAATGGCCGTGGCGCGGTCATGCAGGCGCTCGCGCGTGGCGGCGTCGGGTACGAAGCCCTTGAGCAGGATCATCTGATCGAGCCGCTCGGCGCTCCAGACAAAGGGCGAGACGCGCGCCGGCTCGATCGCAACGCGTGCGACTCGCACGCCCGGCGGCGCCGCGCGCGCTTCGGCGACGAGCTTGTCGATGTCGGCGTCAGCCGAGGCTGTTCCCTCGAAAGAGAGCTCGGCGTCGCTCAATTTCGCGACGCCCGACTCGAGCCGTCCGATGAGGCGCGCGGCGAAGGCGGCGGCGTCTGCAAAGCCCTGCGGCGCGCCGCTCGCATAGGCGCTGCGGTCGTCGACCTCGACGCCCTGACGGTTGAGCTCCCCGCGCAGCTTCTCGCGATCGAGGGGAGACGGGATGTGGCCTTCGACGGAGACGCGCCGCTCGGCGCGCCTCAGCGTCAGCGCGAAGGGTTGCGCGGTCTCGAGCGGCGTCGTGGCGTCGATCGCCTTGCGCGCGCCTTCAATCCCGCCCAAGGCTGCGAGCGCCGCCTGGAGGCCCTGGGCGGAGAGCGCGCGGCCAGTCAATACGATGTCGCGTCCCGAGATAGCGACGCCCGGAGCGTCGATCTCGCCCTTGGGGATCCGCGCCAGCGCCGAAGCCGCGCGCTCGGAGAGATCGACCTCGATGTCGCGCGTCAAAGATTCTGAGGCGAAATAGGTCAGCCCCGCTAAGATCGGCAGGCCGATCCACCATCTCTTTGGGTGCTGCACCGGTCGAGGCCTCCCCAAGTCTCAAGAGAATCGGTCGCCGCCCGCGACGCGCTTATCGTTGCGGGACCGGGACCGATGTCAAGGTGCGGCGGCGCCGCGCTTCACAGATTTCGAGCGTCGCCAACTGCAAAGGCGAAGCTCCGGCGGCGCGCGTCAACGTCGAACCGGTTTCTTCAGATGGCGCCGATCGCGCGATGAAGCTTGCTTTCCGGCGACTTTTAAGTACTTTTTCTCGGAAGGAACGGGCGAGAACAGGATTGCCATGACATTCATCGAGTCGCGACTCGCGCCGGCGGGACGCAAGACCGGCAGCATCAAATTGCATGGCCCAGAGGACTTCGAGGGCATGCGCAAGGTGGGTCGGCTCGCGGCCGATGCGCTCGACATGCTCATCGACGAGGCGCGTCCGGGAGTCACGACCAACAGGCTCGACGCGCTCGTCTATGAGTTCGCCATGGACCATGGCGCCTATCCCGCGCCGCTCGATTACCGCGGCTATCGCAAGTCGATCTGCACATCGATCAACCACGTCGTCTGCCATGGCATTCCGGATGACAAGCCGCTCAGGGAAGGCGACATCCTCAACATCGACGTGACCTTCATTCTGGACGGCTGGCACGGCGACTCGAGTCGCATGTATGGGATCGGGGAAATCCCGCGCCGCGCGCAACGTCTCATCGAAGTGACTTATGAGGCGTTGAGACGCGGGATTGCCGTCGTCAAGCCGGGCGCGACGACTGGCGACATCGGCGCCGCGATCCAGGCCTATGCGGAGTCCGAGCGCTGCTCGATCGTTCGGGAATTCTGCGGACACGGAGTCGGGCGTCTGTTCCACGACGAGCCCAATATTTTGCACTACGGGGTGCGCGGCCAGGGCGTCGCGCTTCGCCCCGGCATGTTCTTCACGATCGAGCCGATGGTCAATCTCGGGCGCCGCGAGGTCAAGGTTCTGGGCGACGGCTGGACCGCCGTGACCCGCGACCGCTCCCTTTCGGCGCAATTCGAACATTCGGTCGGCGTCACCCCGATGGGCGCCGAGGTTTTCACGCAATCCCCGCTCGGACTCGACAATCCCATCGCAGCGCGGCAGTCGTAGCTCGGCAGTCAGAAGAAATTTCCGACTGCCGGCTGCCTATTGCCGACTGCCGAGACAGGTTCATGGAAGGGAAGCAGCGGCCCCCTGGCGGATTGAGCGAGCCGGCGCCGCATTTTCACGGCCACCGCCAGCGACTGCGCGACCGGTTCATGGAGGCGGGCGGAGCCGCGCTCTCAGACTATGAGCTGTTGGAGCTCGTGCTGTTTCGCGCCATCCTGCGCCGCGACGTGAAGCCGCTGGCGAAGGCGCTCGTGGCGCGCTTCGGCTCCTTTGCCGAAGTCGTCGCCGCTGCGCCCGAGCGCTTGCGGGAGATCGAGGGATTGAGCGAAGCGACGATCTGCGAGTTGAAGCTCGTCGAAGCGGCGTCGCGCCGACTCGCCCGAGGGACGCTCGAGAAGCGGCTCGTGCTCGGGTCCTTCATGGAGACGATCGACTACTGTCGCACGATCATGGCCTATGCGCAGCGCGAGGAGTTCCACGTGCTCTTCCTCGACAAGCGCAATGCGCTAATCGCCGATGAGCTGCAAGGCGTCGGCACCGTAGACCACACGCCGGTCTATCCGCGCGAGGTCGTGCGCCGCGCGCTGGAGCTTTCGGCCTGCGCGATCATCCTCGCGCACAACCACCCATCCGGCGATCCGACGCCCTCTTCCGCCGATGTGCGCATGACGCGCGAGATCGTCGCGATCGCGCAGCCCTTCGGCATCGCCGTGCACGATCACCTGATCGTCGGCCGCGACGGCCACGCAAGCTTTAAGGGCTTGAAGCTTATCTAGTCGCGTCGATGCGCTCCTCGGCGAAACGGCAAAAGGATTGGCGGTCGCCCTCTACTTCCTCGGCGCAAGATTGGGGTTTGCGGGCGGCGGCGGTCTTGTGTCGTTTGGGTACCAATATTTCACATGACAAGCTTCACAAGCCTGATCGAGCTTGCCGCCGGCCTCGAACAGCCGCGCGACGTCGCGGGCGTCGATGGCGGCCAGCGCCTCCTTGGCGGCAAGGCGCAAGGCTCGGGCGCGCTCGACGAAAGCCGGGCGATCCGCGCCAATCTTCCGGGCGATTTCGTCTGGGCGGAGGATGCCCCTCACCTGCGCATCCTCGAGCTTGCCTCCGGTCGCAGCGACCCGTCGGCCCGGCGTTAAGAGAAGATTCGGGGCCTCCACCAGGGAGACGGCGTAGCGCCGAACCGCCTTCCAGTCGTCTTCGGTGCGCGGCTGTCGGTCTTCCGTCCCCGAGGCGGTGGTCGTGCTGGAGACCGTCGCCCACAGCGCGTCCGCCGACGGATCGACCACGCTCTGCATGATGTCCTGAATGGTCGCGACCGCCTCCTGCCCCTCGTCAGCGCTACGCGGGGCGGTGAGCGCGCTCGTCGCGACGACTGCCCCAGCCAGGAGGATCGCCGCCGGCGCCGCTGTTCTGATCCACATTGCCCGTCTCCCTCGCGGTCTGCTCAGACGAAGCCGATGATCCGTCCCGAGACTCCGACGCCAAACCAGAGCAGGAGCGAGGCGACCGCCACCGCCTTGCCGGCAAAGGGTCTCTCCGCCGCTCGCCGGCTCAGCCACGCGAAGAGGGTCGCCTGAAACAGCACGGCGGCGATCAGCAACAGCATCTTCAGCTGGAAAAACTCATTGGAATAGTAGCGGACAGGTCCCGAGAGAAAGATCAGAATTCCGCTCAAGACCGCCGCCGCGAGACCAATTCCGAGGAGGATGTTTCCGGCGCCGATGATCCGGGCCGGGGCCTCTCTCGCGAAAGCGAGACCGAGGAGACGCAGATTGATGAGCGTCACCGAGGCCAACAGCAACACGAAGCCGATGATGTGGACGAGCTGAAAGGCGGCGCCCACCAGATGATTCGACTTGCGCAGCGCGACGCCGAAACCCGTGTCCTGAAACCAGCGCAGTATTTCCAGAATGGTCATATCGGGCTCCGGCTCGACATTTGGCGTCGGTGAGAGATCAAGGCGGTCAGCCGAGATAGGGAATGAGGCGTCCGGCCATCACGACGACCGACCAAAGAACAAGCGACGTCCAGCCCGCGACCCTGACCTTGATCGGTGGAATGGCGTGGTTCGCCCATTCGACGGCGCCCGGAGCGAGGCCGAGCTCGAACCACAGGAAATTGGCCCCGGCCAGAAGAATGAAGAGGAACTTGACCGGGAATGCCGGGTTAACGAGCAGTTTTATCGAGAGCGCCCAAAACAGTAAGGAGCCGGTGGCGAAGGTCAGGATGAACCCCCCGATGATGAAGGGGCGCAGCTGCCGCAGGACGTCTAAAAGCGGCGCATCCTTCAGCACCACGCCGGCCAAACGGAGATCCACGATCGCCAGCAGGCCGACGGAAAAGGCCAGTCCCAGCAGGTGGGTCCCCTCGATCACGGGGAAGGCGTATTGCGACTCGCGCAGGGCGGTTCCGAAGTCGGAATCATAGAGCAGCTGCGCGAAGTCATAGAGAACGGACATGAGCGGCCCTTTGGCGCGAAGTCGCGTCGAAAGATGCGAAGGGAAAGCCGAAATCGAGCCCTCAGCGCGCAGGATCCATGCGAAGACCCTGGCGCCAACGGGCGTCAGTACGGCTTTGTCTTGTCTCCGTGATACAGGTTTTCGACGTCGCGCTCGCCTTCCTGACACTCGTTGAACCAGAGCTCGTAACTTGGCTCTTTGGCGTGGGCGCGCGTGAATTCGGAAGCGATCGTCCAGGGCTTCGTATAGACGCTCGGGTCTTCGTAGCGCTGCTCGAGCCGGAAACTATTGGGACCGGTGAAGATATACTTCTCGACGATGTGGACCTTGTCGCTCGAGAAGTCGCCCTCATTGCTCAGCCGGTGTTTGGCGTTGTCGTTGGTGACATCGACGACAAGCGTCGCGCCTTCCCAATGTCCTCGGGAATCCGCCATCCACAGCTTGATTTTCTCAGGAATATGCGGCCTGCCGTCGAGCGGAATCGTCCGGCTGGTGTGGTTCTGGTCGTCGAGGAAGACGACATAGCCTGGATACTGCCGGATTTCGAAATCCTGGGTCCAGAAGATCGTCCGGGTGACGCCGCCCGGGACGCAACGCGCCTGCGGATCGATGTGCTCCGGCTGGGTCCAGTTCAAGGCCGACGCCTCGAGCGCCTGCTGCTTGTCCCGCGCCCAAGGCTGGTACGGCACCAGGCGGTCCGGCGGATCGACGACCCGGGACTTGCTCAGATCATTGGACGCCTTGCGCTTATCATATTCTTCCTGATCCCGGATCCCGACCCCGCGCCGCGGACGCACCAGCGAATAGGTTCCGGCGATCTCGGGCCGGTAGAAGCCTTGAACGTCGGGCTGACCGTCGGGCAGCCGCTTCGGCGTCCATTCCGAGGCAAAGGCCGCGCCGGACAGCGCGAGCGACACGCCGGCGACCAGCGCGAAAATCCGATGCTCAGACATGCCTTCGCCTCCTCGTTACGGGTAGAAGCGTTCGTAGTCGAAGGTGTAGCATTCGTATTCGAGCAGCTGGAAATTCTTCTCGAGATGACGGTAGAGGACGAGGTCGATCGTCCAAGGCCGCGTGAACACCTTCGGATCCTCGATCGTGACCTCGTAGCGGATATGATCGGGATCGATGAAGCTGTAATTCTCAATCACGTGCAGCGCGTCGCTGTGAAAATTGCCTGAGTGGTCGAACCAGGTCTGGTCGTTGAAGTCGACGACATCGACCACGAGCTTGTCACCTTCCCAATGGCCGCGTGAATCGCCGAGCCACCAGTCGATATGACCTGAAGGGTGCTTCGTGTCGTTCGTATAGATCGTGCGCGCCGTATGCGCATATTCATAAAGCAGCGTGAGATGCGTATCGCCCTGGAAGATCTGGAAGGGATAGGGCGAATAAGTGGCGCGCGGTATGCCCGGAAGATAGCACTTGTTGCGCGGATCCAAAGTTTCGCGCTTCTCGTAATTCTCTTTGCGCTTCTCCGCGGCCCAAGTCTGGTAAGGGATTTCGCCCCCCACGACCACGCCGAGCCCCGGCGGCGCGTCTTTTCGCGCGTGATGCGGCTCAAGATCCCAGTCTGCGGTGCTGAGAGCCTGCCAAAGCCCCGAGAAGTCGGGCTTGCCGTTGGCGGCGCGCGGCAGGGCGCCCCCTGTCTCGGCAGGGGCCGCGCCCGCAACGGGCGGCGCAGACAGCGCCATGAACAAGCCCAGCGCCAGTCCGAGCGGACGACTCGCCGCGCGAAACTTGGCCGCGATTGTTGCAGCTGACAAATGAGAGGTCATCATCGACTCACGATTGGCGAGGCTGGCTGCGGGTGGATCGCTAATTCCGGGGACGGTTCGCCGCCTCGCCGGGATTGCCGGTGCCCTCGCTGCCGGCGAAGAAATCGCGCCCGTCAGGCAGCTTCACCGTGCTTCCGGCGATCACTTCCTTGCCGTTCTTGGCGCGATAGCCGCTGACCGTGACCTCGCCGCCGATTGGGAAATCGTCCTTGCGGGCGCCTCGACGCAACAGCGCGTTCGGCGCGCCAAATTCCACCGCCCAATTGACGACCTTGCCGTCGGCGCCCGCCACGTCGACGTAAACCCAGCCGTGCGGATTGGTCCATTCGATCTTGGTCAGCTTGCCGGAGATGGTGATCGGCTGATCGATGTCGTATTCGGCAGCGAAAGCGTGATGCGCCTGCGCTGACGACGATGTCCAAATCAGTAACGCAGCGCCCAAGGCGCCGAGCAGCGCAGGCTTCAAGGCCATCGCGTTTCTCCCATGCGGAAACCGCTCATCTCGAGAAGGCCGTAAGCGGCTGCGCCGGCCTTCCTTCTCCTGCGAATTGCCCGAGCATAAGGGATTCTGAAGGCTAGTCAATCGATGAATTAAGTCTATTTAGTCCAGTTCATCATTCGCGCGGGCGGCGCCTTTTCAGCCGAAGCTAATTACGCTTTTCGTCGGGTTCCCACACGACATCCCCCGCGACCAGCGTCTGCTTCACCACGCCCTGCAGCAAGGCCCCGTCGAAGGGCGTGTTGCGGCAGCGCGAGTGGAGCTTGGCGGGATCGACGACGAAGGGCGCGTCCGGATCGAAGCGGATCAGATCTGCGGGAGCGCTCTTCTTCAACCTCCCCTGCTCCAACCCCAAGATTTCCGCCGGGCGCGACGTCATCGCTGCGATGAGACGCGACAGGCTTAGCTCGCCGGCGTGGACGAGCCGCAGACCCGCAGAAAGCATGGTCTCGAGCCCGATGGCGCCGAACTCCGCGGAGGCGAAAGGCAGCCGCTTCGTCTCCACATCCTGCGGATCGTGGTCGGAGACGATCACGTCGACGAGCCCTTCCGCCAGCGCTTCTAAGAGAATCCTGCGATCGCGTTCGCGCCGCAGCGGCGGGCGCAGCTTCAGGAAGGTGCGGTAGTCGCCGATGTCGCCCTCGTTCAGCGTCAGATGGTTGATCGAGGTTCCGCAAGTCACGTTCTGCCCGCGCGCCTTGGCGGCGCGCAGCGCCTCGAGCGATCGCGGCGCGGCGACGATGCTCGCATGATAGCGTCCCCGCGTGAGGGCGAGCAGGCGCAGGTCGCGGTCGAGGATGATGGTCTCGGCCTCGCCCGGAATGCCGGCGAGCCCCAGCCGCAACGCCATCTCGCTCTCGTTCATGACCCCGCCCTCGGCGAGCTCCCTGTCCTGCGGGAAGTGCACGATGAGCGCGTCGAAGTCCTGCGCGTAGGTCAGCGCGCGCCGCATGACGCGTGCGCTGGAGAGGGAGCTGGCGCCGTCGGAGAACGCCGCAGCGCCCGCGAGCTTGAGGAGGCCGATCTCGGCGATCTCCCGCCCTTCGCACCCCTTCGTCAGCGCCGCCATGGGCAGCACGCGCACATGACCCGTATCGCGCGCGCGCCGCAGCACGAAGTCCACGACGGCAGGATCGTCGACGGCAGGCGAGGTCGTCGGCGAAGCGAGGATCGTCGTGACGCCGCCAGCGGCCGCCGCGAGAGTCGCGGTCGCGATGGTCTCGCGATGCTCGGCGCCGGGCTCGCCGACGAAGGCCTGCATGTCTATAAGGCCCGGCGAGACGACGTCGCCGCCGCAATCGACGACGCGCGCGTCCGCGGGCGCGGCGTCGGCGGTCACGGCGGGGCCGAGGTCCAGGATGCGCCCTCCGGCGACGAGGACGCCGCCGCGCGTCTCGCTCAAGGCCTCGGGATCGACGAGGCGGGCGTTGACGAGGGCGATGGGACGAGGATCGCTGGAGCGGCGCAAGGACATGCGGTTTGCTTTAGGCGATTTCCTCGCCCAAGGGAAAGCGGAGGCCGGCACCGCGTCAGTTTGAATTCAGGGTCCCGACCCATAGCTGCCGTTAATTTTCCAGGTTAGCGTGAGCCACGCTTGGTGTTCTGCGCCAGCCAATTTGAGGGCGGCGATGCGAGCCTGGAGGCTCGCGCGAAAACCCATCGGTTTGGCTGAAGCAGACTGCTAGCGACTTTGTGACCGCGCTCGAAGTTGGCGACCGCGACGCCATCCGCCGTGCGCCGAAAGCTGATCTCCACAACCACGGCTTCGGGGTGGTGATCGGGCGTTTCTACGCGAGAGAACCGGCGTTGACGTTGCTCCCGTTGACCGGGCTTTAGGCTCAATGGATGAGATGCACGCCTTTGCGGTGAACGGGGAACTGCAAATGACGTTTGGCGAGCCATAGAACTGCTTGAACTGGACGAGGTCCAGTACGGGATCGCGGCCAGCGCGTCGTCGCAGGTGATGAGGGCTCTGGCAAACGCAGGCGTCCGGCTCAACGTGCGTCCGACATCGAACGTCGAACTGGGAAGGGTGAACAGCTTGCAGGCGCGTCCCATCCGTGTGCCGTTCGACGCCGGCGTGGTAGTGACCATCAACGCCGACGATCCCCTCATCTTTGACTGCACGCTCTCCGGGGAATTCTTAGCGCTCTATGAGGCTGGCGTGACGACCGCGCAGGAACTCGAGTTTATCCGCGCCGCCGCGCGTGACTGGGACCGTTTTCCAACCAAACCTGAACTTTCAAAACCGAGACCGAGCCGTTTGTCGATGGGCGTTGACGCGGAGGCTTATAAAACTCTACTATATATATAGGAATACGCCCGGCTCCCCGTTCGGGCCTCAAGGGCGCTTCCGCATGATCATGGAGTGGACGACGAACGCTCGGATGCTTCGCTCTCGGCCGAACGGCGGGCGACCGGAGGCTCGCGCTCGATGAGGCTCCTCGAAACGGCCGTCGCGCGGCCCGTCGCGACCACGCTGCTTTTGATCGGCCTAATCCTGGCCGGGGCGGTCGCATTCTTTCTTCTGCCCGTCGCTCCGGTTCCCCAGATCGACTACCCCATCGTATCCGTCTCCGCCTCCATGCCCGGCGCTAGTCCGCAGACGATGGCGTCGGCGGTCGCGACACCGCTCGAGAGCCACCTCGGACAGATCGCCGGCGTCAACGAAATGACCTCGACGAGTTCCCTGGGCACGACGCGAATCACGCTTCAATTCGACCTCGATCGCGACATCAACGGCGCCCAGCGCGACATCCAGGCGGCGATCGCCGCTGCGCGCGCGGATCTGCCGACGTCCTTGCGCAACAATCCGACCTATAAGTCCAGCAATCCGACCGACGTGCCGGTCGTGACGCTCTCGCTGACCTCGGGCACGCTCTCGCAAGGCCAGCTCTTCGACGCCGCCTCAAACATTCTGCAGCAGAAGCTCTCCCAAGTCGAGGGCGTGAGCCAAGTCTCGGTGACCGGCAGCGCGCTGCCCGCCGTTCGCGTCGAACTCAACCCGCTCGCGCTTTTTAAATACGGGATTTCCCTCGAGGACGTGCGCTCCGCGCTCGCGGCGGCGAACTACAATTCTCCCAAAGGCGCGATGACGGTCGACGAGCGGCGCCTGCAGATCTACAGCAACGATCAGTCGAGACGGGCGAAGGATTATGTGAACCTCGTCATCGCCTACCGCAACGGGGCGACGATCCGACTCCACGACGTGGCGGACATCGACGATTCCATCGAGGACACGCGCAGCTTCGGCGTCGTCAACGACGACATCGGCGTGCAGGTGGACGTCTTCCGCGCTCCTGGCGCGAACAACATCGAGGTGGTTGACAAGGTCAGAGCCCTCTTGCCCCCGCTGGCCGCCGCGCTGCCCGCCGAAGCGGAGATGCGCGTCATGCGGGACCGGACCTTGACGATACGCGCCTCGCTGCACGAGGTCGAGCAGAGCCTTCTGCTGGCGGTCGCGCTCGTGATCCTTGTCGTGTTTCTGTTCTTGCGCGACTGGCGCGCGACGCTCGTTCCGAGCCTGTCTGTGTTCGGCTCGCTGATCGGCTCCTTCGGGGCGATGTATGTCTTCGGCTACAGCCTCGACAATCTCTCGCTGATGGCGCTGACGATCGCCACGGGCTTCGTCGTCGACGACGCAATCGTCGTCGTCGAAAACGTCGTGCGGCGCTTGGAGGCCGGAGCGTCACGGCTGCGCGCCGTGATCGATGGCAGCCGCGAGGTGGCGTTCACCGTGCTGTCCATGACCCTGTCGCTTGTCGCGGTGTTCATTCCGATCTTGTTCATGGGCGGGCTGGTCGGCCGCATGCTGCGCGAGTTCGCCGTGACGCTGTCGGTCGCGATTCTCCTCTCGCTCGCGCTTTCGATGACGGCGACGCCCATGCTCTGCTCGAAGCTCATGCGGGAGCATTCCACAGCGCCCTCTTTCTGGCTGCTGCGCGCGAGCGAGCGGGCGCTCTCGGCGCTGCAACGCGGCTATGAAAGGTCGGTCCGCGTCGCTCTTCGACATCCGCGTCTGACGATGCTGACGCTTTTCGCCACGATCGGCCTCAACTTCCACCTGTTCGGCATCGTGCCGAAGGGCTTCTTTCCGACCCAGGACACGGGGCGCATGAGCGGATCGCTGGTTGCCGACCAGAGCGTTTCGTATTCGGTCATGAAGAAGAAGCTTATGGAGTTTCTTGCCGTCGTGAGAAGCGATCCGGCGATCGAGTCCGCAGCCGGCACGATCGGCGGAAACTCCTCCTTCGGCCCCTCGGGGTCCATCAATGTTGCAAACTTCCTTGCCACCTTGAAGCCGCTGCGCGAACGCGGCGTCTCCGCCGACGCAGTTCTCGCGCGGCTGCGCCCGAAGCTCGCCAAGGTCAGCGGCGCGACGCTCTATCTGCAGCCCACGCAGGACATCCGCGTCGGCGGACGTCCGAGCAATGCGCTCTACCAGTTCACTCTACAGTCCGACGATCTGGCGGAGCTCGAAGCCTGGGCCCCGAAAGTGACGGAGGCGATGCGTCGCATTCCGATTCTGCAGGACGTGAGCTCCGACCAGCAGGATAAAGGACTGCTGACCGACGTCGAGGTCGATCGAGCGACCGCCTCGCGCCTCAAGCTCGTCGCGGCCCAAATCGACAACACGCTCTATGATGCGTTCGGCCAGAGGCAAGCATCGACGATCTACGAGCCGCTCAATCAGTACCATGTCGTCATGGAAGCGGCGCAGCCCTATCGCGAGTCGGTCGGCGCGCTCGACGAGCTTTACATTGGCGCCGGACCGAGCGCTTCCGGGGCGAGCCAGCCTGCGTCCGCCGCCAAAGGGAGCGCGCTTGCGGCGCAGTCTCAGGTCTATTCTACACGCAACAACAATGCGACGGGCGCCCCGGTGAGCGCGAGCGCCGAAGCGATGGTTCCCTTTTCGGTCTTCGCCCGGCTAAACCCGGGAAAGACGCCGCTGCAAGTCAACCATCAGGGCCATTTCGCCGCGATCACGATTTCCTTTAACCTGACCGACGGCAAGTCGTTGAGTGACGCGACCGCTGCGATCGCGGAGACAATGGAGGCCATTGGCGCGCCGGCGACCATTCATGGCGCCTTCGCGGGCAACGCCGCGGGATTTCAGGAAGCCCTCGCGAACCAGCCGCTGCTGATCGCCGCGGCGCTTGCGACGGTCTACATCGTGCTGGGGATATTGTATGAGAGCTTTCTGCATCCGATCACGATTCTCTCGACGCTTCCCTCCGCTGGCGTCGGCGCCGTCCTCGCGCTCCTGATCTGCAACACGGATTTGAGCATCATCGCCATGATCGGCGTCTTGCTGCTCATCGGAATCGTGAAGAAGAACGCAATCATGCTGGTGGATTTTGCGATTGAGGCCAAGCGACGGGGGCTCGACTCGGCCGAAGCGATCGGGCAGGCCTGCGTTTACCGGTTCAGGCCGATCCTGATGACGACGATGGTCGCGCTTCTGGGCGCGCTACCGCTGGCGCTCGGATCGGGCGAAGGCTCCGAACTGCGCCGGCCGCTCGGCATCGCGATCATCGGCGGCTTGATCGTCAGCCAGATCCTCACCCTCTACACGACGCCAGTCGTCTATCTCTATGTCGACCGGCTGCAGAACTGGCTTTCCTCCCGGCGTCTCTTTGGCGCGAAGATCTCCGGTGGCGCGCAGCTGCGGGCCTGAAATCGTGAGGAGCAGGAGCAGCTTGCAGACCATAAATTCATGTTCTGGGCATACACCGACAAGGCCGACGCCCGCCATATCCACGCTCACTCAGTCCTTGCCGTCCGCGACGCTGAGGAGATGAAAATTCATCCCGGGCCGCAGGATATTCGATACCGGCTCGTGACTTTCGCGGAGCATGCGCAACCGCAAGGTCTCAAGATCGTCGCGGCCTTCGCAGCCGAGCACGCCTCGTTGCAGACCGATGGCCTTAAGGACAGGGCGATCGTCGACGCAGCCGATCATCGTCGGCCAAGCCGGGAAGCGCGCTACCGCACGTAATTCTGAACGAAGCCGCGGACAAGGTCGGCGCCGTGTTGTCGACCGATCCGAGGGTGGCGTTTTTTTTCAGCGCTCGAGCCGCTATACGCCGACTCATCGATTTGCCGAGGAAATTCGATGGGGTGTCGCCAAGCGGCGAAAAAAGGATTCGGCTTGGGGCATGAGTCGCGCCGGCTTCCTCTCGCCCCAAGATCATTCCGCTCTGACCCGTCTGGCGCGGGACGGATCGGCTGCGCATCGGCTGGCGCGGCGCGCGAGTGCGCTTCTGTTACTCGACGAGGGCCGGAATTGCGTCGAGGTCGCCGAGGCCCTGCTTCTGGCCGACGACACGGTGCGCGGCTGGCGCAAGCCTTATAACGAGGGCGGCATTTCCGGTTTGACGCGCTTTGAGGCGGGCGGCAGCGTCACGACGCTGCCGCGCTCGACGCGCCAAGTCGAGGCCTATATCGAAAAGCTCGCGAAACGCACGAGAACGTCGACGCCGCCCTCCGGCGGCGAGGCGAGCCGCGCCCGGAACGGGATCTTCTCGAAAGGTTCGAGCTGCGTTTTTGGCGCAGCCGACGTCCAGGCGTATTTCGACCGGCCGTCGTCGCCGCGCACGGCGAGCGCCAGCTGCGGAACGGGCGTCGGCTGGCGGCGAACATTGGCGATCTCGCCCTCGACGGCGAGAACTCGGCGCGTCCCGTCCATGAGGATCCGCGAGCGGACGCTGCGCAGTTCGAGGCCGTCGAGGTTCACAGGCAGGCCGACGGTCGAGAAGCCGATCGCCGTCGGCGGCGCGACGCGGACGATTTTTTCGCGCAGCGCGATGAGCGCGATCGCGCCGATCAGCGTGGCGACCGCCGCGACCACGATCGGCGCGCGCGGGCGAGGCGGCGCTTTTATTTGCGGCTCGAGATAGGGGCGTGCGAGCCAGAGCTCTTCATAGCTCGGTTCTCGCCTCGCTTCGCTCCGCGCCTCCGCAATGATGACATTGTCGGCGGGAAGGGTGGATTCGACTTGAAGCCTGTCGTTTTGTCGCGTGCGCATGGAAGGGTCTCGACCAAAAGCGGAATTTGCACAATAAGCCGTGACCAAAGTTAAGGAACGATGATCGAATGTGAATATGACAGCGGAACTTGCGCTCCGCTGTCGCCACGCGCCGTCAGCGCGGCAGCACGGCCCAATAGTCGAGGTCGAGCAGCACCGCCGGGTCCGGCTTGCCGTCGGCGGCGTTCAGCGGGAATTCGGCGCAGGGCCGATCCTTGGTCGCCACGAGCCGCAGACGCAGCGCGCCGATGTCGTCGCGGCCCGGGATCTCCGCCTTCTCGAGCACCTCGCTCCAGGCGAACACCGTTCCGCCGGCGAACAGCGGGTTCACATGCCGCCCGCCGTTGATGGCCGAGACGTGAAAGACGTTCTCGAGCCCGTTGAAGGAAAGCGCGCGCGCCAGCGAAATGACGTGGCCGCCGTAGATGATCCGCTTTCCGAAGCGGCCCTGCGCCTCGTAATATTGGTTGAAGTGGACCTTCGAATTGTTCTGGTAGAGCCTGGTGGCGAGCTGGTGCTCGGCTTCCTCGACGGTCATGCCGTCGATATGGTCGATCTTCTCGCCCTTTTCATAGTCGCCCCAAAAATGTGGCGACCCGGCGAGCGCCGTGTCATAGGCCGCGACGTTGATCTTGGGCGCCGCCTTGCCGAGATCTTGCGCTGCGACCGCTTTCGGCAACGTCGGCACGACCTCCGGGCCGACCGGCGCCTCCCTGTCGCGCTTCTTGACCATGACCCAGCGCGCGTAGTCGAGCACGACCTCGCCATGCTGATTGCGCCCGGTCGAGCGCACATAGACGACGCCCGTCTCCTTGTTGGAGTTCTCCTTGAGACCGATGACCTCGGAGGTCGCCGAGAGCGTGTCGCCGGGGTAGACGGGCTTCAAGAATTTGAAGTCGGCGTAGCCGAGATTGGCGATGGCGTTGAGCGACACGTCGGGCACGGTCTTGCCGAGCACGAGGTGGAAGACGAGCATGTCGTCGATCGGAGATTGCGGATAGCCGATCGCCTGGGCGAAGGCCTTTGACGACTGCACGGCGAAGCGCGGCAGATACAGTGCGGTGTAGACCGCCGCGTCGCCTGTCGTGACGGTGCGCGGCGCCGCATGGCGGATCACTTGCCCGAGTTTGAAGTCCTCGAAAAAATTTCCCAGGTTGGTCTTGGATTTGCTCATCTCGGGAACCGCCCGCCTGCGTTGAGGTCGCCGCAGCGCGCGAGCGACGCGAGTATTGTCGCGGGATCCCCCGCGACGAAAAGCTTCTTTATTCGAGACGTGTGGCCCGAGACGATGATGACTGCGCTTGCGGGCGCGTCGAGCGCCTTCGCGACGAGCTTCGTCAGCGCCGCATTGGCGCGCCCGTCTTCCGGCGCGGCGCGGACCCTGGCCTTGATGACGCTGCGTCCGTCGGCGAGCGTGTCGATCCCCTCCAAGGCGTCACGTCCGCCCTTGGGCGTGAGCCTCAGCCAGAGAGCGACGCCGCCGGCCTCGCTCGACCAGGCCTCAGCCATAGGCGGCGCTGCGCGAGAACAGTCCGATGACGAGATCGCGAATGAAATAGAGCCCGATCAGCACGATCATCGGCGAGAAGTCGAGTCCGCCGATCAGCGGCACGAAGCGGCGAATCGGTCGATAGGCCGGCTCGGTGAGAGCGTCGAGCACGCGGCGGATCGACCAGACCGCCTGCGAGCGCGTGTTGACCACGTCGAAGGCGATGAGCCACGACATGATGAATGATGCGAAAACGACGAAGATGTAGAGATCGATGACGTTGATGAGCAGTCTCTCTAAAGCGTAACCCATTGTCGGCTCCCTTGGCGCGTTGTCGCGTTCATTATCGCGACCGACGCGGCGCCGCAACTTGGGGAGCCGAGGTCTCCGCGCGGCTGGGCGTCGTTAGACGCGACATCACTCGGCGCTGGAGCCGTCGGACACGGAGCCCTGTGGAATCTTTCCGCCAAACCGGTCTAAAAACGCCCGCTCTGTCATCGGCTGAACGCCGACCGTCAAGGCGACCCCAGCTCCCGATCCACGTTCGACCTCCATCGTCGCCGGACCGCCGTCAATCTTTACAATCATGTCGAATTCAGAAACAATCGTCCATGTCTCTCGCTGGCCGACGTAAAGCGTTCCATCGATTGTTGCGGTCGGCTGGCCATCTTCTGTCAGGCCGAAACCTCGAATGGCATAATCCAGCCGCACGGATTGTTGGCTCGCATCCATCGGAGTTCGAATTATGCTCGCGACGTTTCCAACCATTACGATTGACTTGCTTGACAACGATGGCATCCGGCTCGAAGTTTCATCAATATTTACCTGAACATATCTAATAGGCTCCACAGCTTGCACGCATGTGGCCGCTAAAAGAAAGAACATGGAGAGGAAGAGGCTCCGCATCACTTTCTTCTCCTTTTCTCTTGCACCGACCCCGGGGGCAAATTTTGGAACCTATGTTCGAGTGTGACCTACCCGATCCTGCGGAAGATCAGCAAGGGAGTCACGCCGAAGGCCCCCGATGGCTTACCTAATAGTCCCTTGATACTAGGAATAAATTGGCTCATCATTGGTGCCATCGCGTTCAGACTGGAAAGCAACCCGTTTTTGGTTACCAAGTCTTCATCGCCGGAAGAAGGGTAGGCATCCATAATACCTACCATATTCCAGTCTCCAGACAGCACTACTCCATGTTTAAGTAGAATATCTGCGGTAACTGCTCACCCTTTGCTGAAGCTTAACCATAATCTGAGCTGTTGACAGGAGAATCGCAGCTTGATTCAAGCTGCCAATGGACCGTTCC
Source organism: Methylocystis sp. (assembly GCA_035319645.1). Classification (GTDB taxonomy): domain Bacteria; phylum Pseudomonadota; class Alphaproteobacteria; order Rhizobiales; family Beijerinckiaceae; genus Methylocystis. The sequence continues at coordinate 26,905 of DATHCI010000117.1, forward strand.
GCGC
>DATHCI010000118.1:0-2501 GCA_035319645.1 Methylocystis sp.
GGTGTGGGAAGACCTCGAGGAGGCCGCGCGCATCGCCGCGACCGAGGCGTTGGCGCGCCTGATCGCGCGCATGCTGCAGGACCAGCCTCCGACGGAGGCGAGCGATGAATGAGCGGATCAAGATCACGTCGAGCCATCTCAGCCGGCAGGCCATCGTCTATCTGCGCCAATCCAGCGCCGCGCAGGTCGAGAACAACCGGGAGTCGACAGACCGGCAATATGCGCTCGCAGCCAGAGCCCGCGAGCTCGGCTGGCCCGACGAGCGCATCGTGGTCATCGACGAGGATCTCGGCCTCTCAGGTTCGGGCTCCGTGGCGCGTTCCGGCTTCGCCCGCCTCACCACCGAAGCGGCGCTCGCGCGCGTGGGCCTCGTGCTCGGCCTCGAAGTCTCACGCCTCGCCCGCAACAACGCCGCATGGCATCGCCTCATCGACCTGGCGGGATTTACCGACCCGCTGATCGGCGACGCCGACGGCGTCCACCATCCGGGCGTCTTCACCGACCGCCTCCTTTTGGGTCTGAAAGGAACGATGAGCGAGGCCGAACTTTATATCCTGCGGGCTCGCCTCAACGGCGGAATCCAGAACAAGGCCGCGCGGGGCGAACTGCGCCGCGGTCTTCCGGTCGGCTTCGTCCGGGGCGAGGCCGACGGCGAGGTTCGCCTCCATCCCGACGAGGCCGTCGTCGCCGCCATTCGCTGCGTCTTCGCCCGCTTCGCCGAGATGGGGTCGGCAAGGCGCGTCTGGCTGTGGTTCCGCTCCGAAGGGTTCAAATTCCCGCTGCAAATGCACGCCCGCGCCGAGATCCGCTGGGTCGAGGCGAGCGACACGGCCATCCCCCACGTCCTGAGCAATCCCGTCTATGCCGGGGCTTATGTCTATGGCAAAACCCGACGGGAAACGGTTCTCGACGCCTGCGGCGCGCGGACGAAACGGATTCGACATCTGCCCCGCTCGGAATGGCGGGTCTTCATCCCCGAGCATCCCACCGGGTGCATCGACTGGCCGACCTATGAAGCCAATCAGCAACGCCTCGCCCAGAACACGCGGCCAGAGCCGCACACGAGTTCCGGCGCCGTGAGAGAAGGCGGCGCCCTCCTGCAAGGCCTCGCCAGCCGCGGCCATTGCGGACGCCGCCTGCACACCCACTATCGCGGACGGCGCTCAACTCCGGGATATCCTTGCTCCGGCAAGGTGTTGGTGGAGAACCGCGGCGTCTATTGCCTCAATGTCGGCGGCGTCCAGATCGACGCCGCCGTCACAAAAGCCTTCATCGCCGCGCTGCAGCCCGCCAGACTCGCGGCAGCGGCCGCCGCCGCCGAGCGACTCGAGGCGGATCGCGAGGCTGCGCTCAAGCCGTGGCGGCTCGCCGCGGAACGCGCGAGCTACGAAGCCCAGCGCGCCGAGCGGCGCTATCGCGCCGTCGATCCGGAAAACCGTCTCGCGGCGCGCGGCCTCGAACGCGAGTGGGAAGACTCGCTGAAGGCTCTGGAGGCCGCGAAGGCGGATCTCGCGCGCCGCGAGAGCGAGCGCCGGCGCTTGATCACCGAACCGCAGCGCAGCCGCCTGCCCGCAATCGGCCCCGATCTCATGTCGCTGTGGAACGCGAGCCCGACCACGGCGCGCGACAGGAAGGAATTGCTCCGGACGCTCGTCGACGAAGTCGTCGTCAAGGTCGAGCGCCAGGCGTTTTGCGCGCGTCTGACGGTGCGTTGGAAAGGCGGCCCGCTGACCGAGATCGATCTCGACCTGCCCCGGTCACGACCCGCCCCGATCCGCACCAGCGAGGACACGGTCGCGCTCCTGCGCCGACTGGCGGCCCATTATCCCGACGCCGTGATCGCCGGCGTTCTCAACCGCCAGCGCCGCACGACCGCCTACGGCCATCGCTTCGACCGCAACCGCGTCGGCAACTTGCGCCGGCGCTGGAATATCCCGGCCTTCCGCGAAACCCGGCACGCTGACGGCGACCTCGTGACCGTCAGGCAGGCCGCCGTCGCGCTCGCCGTCGCCCCCTCGACCATCCATCGGTTGCTCAACGACGGCGTCATCGCCGGCGAGCGGCTCACTCCCGGCGCTCCCTGGCGTATTCGGTTGACCCACGATCTCAGGGCGCGCTTCGCCGCCGAGGCGGATGACGGCTTTCTTCCCATGCGCGAGGCCATCCGCGCCCTCGGCGTATCCCGCCAGACCGTGTTGCAGCGGGTCAAGCGCGGCGAACTCGAAGCCGCCCACGTCGTGCGCGGCAAGCAAAAAGGACTCCGCATCAAAATCTTGGCCCAGCAACCCACCCTCTTCGATCAACCCGCATGAGTCGGGGGGCAGTATGACTCGGCACCCAAAAACGACCGGATGTCGAGATCCACCACGACGCAGCGTCCCGACGCAATGAACCCCTGCGCCGCGCTTATCGCCTGATGCGCCGAGCGCCCGGGCCGGAACCCGTAGCTCGACGCGCTGAACGTTCCGTCCCAATGCGCCTGCAGCACCTGCAACACCGCC